>JAAANX010000080.1 GCA_009909085.1 Cyanobacteria bacterium GSL.Bin1
TTTAGCCAATTAATCCCTTATTCCCAAGGAAGCGTCACCCTTTCTAAATCTTCCGGTGTATCGATATCATTTAACATGGGCAGATAATTAATGGTTAATCCGATTGCTTCGGCAATGGCAACCGTTTGCTCTAAAACCAGATGAGTGCCCCAGTCAATGCCTTGGAATAACTCCGGATAAAAACCACATAAACCAATTAAATAATAACCGCCATCTTCGGCTTTTCCTAAGACTAAATCGTGAGTTGAGAGGGTTTGAAACGCTTGCTGAATTAAATCTGCATTTAAGTCAGGGCAATCAATGCCAATAATAACAATTTTTTCAATTTCCTGAGTGAAACTTTCTTCTAAAGCAACAATTAACCGTTCTCCTAAATTTCCGTTACTTTGGGGATAATACTGATAGCAACCACCTAGCCAATTTGCCATTAAATTTTCATTCCCATCGGAAAAGTAAACCCGAATATTAACAGTTAGTTGATCGGCTTCTTTTAGGGTGTATTCTGTTAATTTTTTTTGTAATTGTGCTGCACCTTCTTCTCCTAGTGCAGGAATGAGCCGGGTTTTTGTTTTTCCCGCTTGCGGATAGCGCGTAAAAATGATTAGGCTTTCTTTGGCAACGTTGGTCATTATTTAGTTTTTGATCGCTTGATCGCTGATTTAACTTTTCCAGTCTAAAGCAATTCCTTGCTAGATTGTGGTCCTAAGAAAGTTAAGTTGGTGCTACCATATTGTTTTTGCCGAATCAGATTTAAATGATCGATCGCTTGATATTGCCATTGTTTTGGATCATGCTCGATCGCGATTTCTCCATCTTTCGCTAATAATCCTAAATGAGTAATTTCATTTAAAACTGGGTCATACAAGTGACTCGCATAAGGGGGATCAAAATAAATTAAATCAAACTGTTGTCCCTGCAAATTATTTAATTTCTCAGGTAGATTGCCCTTAATCACTTGCCATTGCTGTTCGTCGGTCGCAACTTTTTGCCAGTTTTTTTGGATAATTTGGCAAGCCCGTCGGTTTTGTTCAATTCCCACAAGAACATGAACGCCCCGACATAATGCCTCTGCACCCATCGTCCCATTTCCGGCACATAAATCAAGCCAACGCGCCCCCTCAATTTGCATTTGCCAAATGTTAAATACAGCCTCTCGCACTCTTCCAGAAGTGGGACGGGTTTGTTGTCCGGGTAAGGTTTTTAAGAGGCGATTGCCATAAATTCGCATACTATCTTCAAGGGATCAATTTTTGTGACAGATTGAATTGATCAGAGAGACAAGGGGACAAGGTGACAAGGAGAATTTTTTATTGCCTATTGTCTAATAACTAATGACTAATGACTAATGACCAATGACTAATGATATTAAATTTCAGCGTAAGCCCGATTAATTAAACGTCTGGCAATCGTTTGGGTGCCAGTATGTTCATAATAATTGGTTGTCATGTCTAAAAAAGCTGCCAAATAGTCGAGTTGTTCATCAGAAAATTCAACAAAACTCTCAATATTATTCATCACTTTTTTTGGGGTTAAATCTTTGCGTTCCACAAAGTCTCCCATCCAACTTTTAACGGAACCAAATGCTTCGCTGATAAACCCAAGTTGGCTATTCGTATCATCCCCAGGAATGAAACCTTTGACACTTTGAAAAACTTTGTTGTCTTCTAACTCGTCCGTATCCGTATTATTGATAATACCTTGCGCTTTCTGGATAAAATCAGGCCCAAGGGGAATTAAACCATCTAAGCAAACTAAAGCTGCCATCCGCATGATATCTTCTCCTTCATAATCCGCCAAGGAATTAACAAAGTCGCCAATACTATCACCAGGAATGCCGTTAATTTGGCAAAAAGCAACTAATTCAATGACCGTCTTAAGGGCTAAATCAATACTTTGCGCTTTGTCGGCTTTGGGCGTAATTTTATTGAGAAAACCGAGTAAGGGGATGCGTTCTCCCACTTTATTGGCTAAAGCCGCACTGGCTAAAGCAGTATCGGTGCGATCAACGGTTTGATATAACCAAAGGGCATTTTGATAGCCTTGCGTTTTATCATTAAATAACCATACCGCGCGATCGCCGATTTGTTGGATTAATCCTTCGTCGTCTTCCCCGGTAACGGTACGAATCATATTTTCAAAACCAACAATATTTTCCCATTCTCCGGGAACAACAAAATCTAACGCCTTGAGAACACGAACAGTAATATTTTGTTCAGGAAGTTCATCCACTAATTGGAAAATTGGTTTAGACATAATTTAAGTGACCAAGGTGAATGTTGTGGTGAGATCAGGGGTTGATAGATTACTCAACCGAAAATACTAATTTGACTCTTCTAAAGTGGTTTCACCACTATCATTATCATCATTTCGATTGGGCTGCGACGCTTCGCGAATGGGACCATTATATTTGACGTTGATCTCACCGCTATTCGTATCAACAACAACGACACTTTTAATGGTATATTCCTCAGCTGTGGGACGCCTACCTTGAAAGGTAAATTGCCAAACTCCCTTCCCAAGCTGTTTATAATCTGTTCGTTGCGCCGGTCCGTGCATCGCTGGTTCGGGTCGATATTGACTTAAACCGCCATTGGCTTGTTCGGCTGCTTGACGGGCTAGATTTTTGGCACGGTTGAGTTGGACTAACCGACTATATTCAATTTCCAAAGACGAGGGTTCTTCGGTGTCCGTTTGGGCTTGCAATGAGAGGGGATAACCAAAGACCATTAGGGGCGCGATCGCGCCAATGAGAATTGTTTTGATTTGCAGATGATGATCCATATCTTGTAACCCAGTTAATCCTGCTTTCGCGAACTAGATACCGCTCTTCATTGTACTCCTTAACCCTTTTCTAATGAAAAAGGAGCTTCCCGATTTTGGACGTGATTTTTTTTTCAATCAAGGAATGCTTAAAGTTCTGCCAACGTTTCTAAATCGAATTTTTTGAGCCATTCTTGACGACTATTTTCATCAAATGTTTCGTTACGAGACACAATTTTGACCTGATACCGATTATTAACTAAGACAGCCGTTGCTTTACTGCCTTGGTTGACCACTGGATAATTTTGCAAGGTTTGTTGGCTATCTTGGAACTTCTTGGTAGCGGTGGGGTTATTGGCAACATCAGAAATAGACATTAACGCCATTTCTTGTCCATCTTGTTTTAACTTTGCTTGGGCAAACCCTCGTTTTTCTTGAGTATAAACCACCTGATAGCTGTTTTGATTTTTAGGAAAATAACGGTTCAGTTCTCCGCCTTTTACTGCCTCTTCTGTAACCGCGCCTGAGCCCGAAGCAGTGCTTTCTTGCTGGGCTGTATCAAAACGAGAGGGGGGTTGATCGCTAGTACAAGCCGGTGTCATTAAAAACAGCGTTAGCACTAAAAAAATCGCAGCAATATGACGAATGTTTAACATATTTTTTAGCATTTGAGGTAAATTGAATCGGCAAAAGGTTCGGTTAACCAACAAACCAAAAGAAACAAGGTTTGACTAATCTTATATTACGATAGAAGAAGACCGCTATTTGGAGGGTGCGTCGTGAACCAGAATTTCCCAAAAATTGCCCAATTGAATCTCTCTGGGATTGGCTGTTGGTTGACACTAATTTTGGGTGCTTTGTTACTAACCTCAGTGGGGCTAGGTTGGGTCGTCAATAGTGTCATGATTGTTTTAGGCATAATGATCATTCTCCCTGTAATTGCGCTGGTAGGGGTGCAATGGTGGCTCAAGCGCAATCTTGTTGAGGATGAATGTCCCGTTTGCCAGTATCAGTTTACTGGATTCAATGGCACTATGTCCCGTTGTCCCAATTGCAGTGAACCCCTTAAAATTGAAAACGGAAAATTCCAGCGCATTACTCCTCCCGGTACAATTGATGTGGAAGCAGTTGATGTTGATGCCTCTTCTGAGTAAAATCTAGCATATTTGCCCCCTCAGAGATAGCGTTAACTTCAGTCAAGAAAAAAAGATTGATTGTGACTGAGAATGTTGGGAAAAATGCCTTTTTTGCCGCCTCAAGGCGTTATCTTCCACAAGGAACTGGTAAAGGCGATGCACCTCCGGTGCCGGCGAAGCCATCGCGCAAGAAAAAATGAGTAACTTTAAACGATTTAACTGTTGCATGTGACCAGGTTTGTGCCAGTTTCTCAACAATTTTAAGGCGGTTATAAAATACGATATTGTTAACACAGGAAACATTCCTCTATAGTTGCCAACTCTAAATTATGACTGAGCAAATCCAGTGGGTAAACGCTATCTCAACTCGTCTCTCACTAGAGGCAGCCATTTCTGACGTAACCGAACGGATTCAACAAAAGTTATCGGGTTCCCCTGATTTAGGATTTTTATTTATTTCTTCTGCTTATGCAAGTGAATACCCTCGTTTAGTGCCTCTAATTCGAGAAAAGCTCCCGATTTCAGTTTTAATTGGCAGTGGTGGCGGTGGAATTGTTGGTATTGATGAAGAAAATCAAGCCCAAGAAATTGAAGGGAATCCGGCGCTAAGCCTGACGGTTGCCCATTTGCCGGAAGTTAATATCCAAGGGTTTCATATTAGTGCGGATCAAATTCCCGATTTAGACAGTGCAGCGAGTGCTTGGACCGATTTAACCGGAGTTGCACCGGCGGAAGACCCGGATTTTATCCTCCTGGCTGATCCGTTCTTTTCTAAAGTGAATGATCTATTGGAAGGACTGGATTTTGCCTATCCCAACGCGAAAAAAGTAGGCGGGTTAGCCAGTGCAATGACAATGGGGATGCAGACGGGTTTATTTTATGAAACCGCCTCAGAAGAGACAATGGCGTTGGTGAAAGAAGGCATTGTTGGCGTTGCCTTGAGTGGCAATATCGAAATGGATGCCATTGTCGCCCAAGGCTGTCGTCCGGTGGGTCCTCAATATCAGATTACCCAAGGGGAACGAAATGTCCTAGCAGAAGTTGCCGAAGTAAACGGGAATGGCACAGAAGCCGCCAAACCCCCACTACAAGCGCTTAGAGAACTGATGAATGAGTTAAGCCCCGAAGATCAGCAACTGGCGCAAGATTCGCTATTCTTAGGGATTGCCAGAGATGAGTTTAAGTTAGAGTTACAGCAAGGGGATTTCTTAATTCGGAACTTGTTAGGGGTTGACCCGAAAGTGGGCGCGATCGCGGTGGGTGATAAATTACGCCCCGGACAACGGATTCAGTTTCATCTCCGGGATGGCAATACCTCTGCTGAAGATTTAGAAGTGCTTTTAGAACAATACCAGGAACAAGAAAAAACTTCGATGCCGATTGGGGCATTACTGTTTTCTTGTTTAGGACGGGGGAAAGAGTTATACGGAAAACCGAATTTTGATTCGGGCTTGTTTCGTCAATATCTCCATCAGATTCCAGTCGGCGGATTTTTCTGTAACGGCGAAATTGGTCCAGTTGGGAAGCAAACCTTCTTACACGGCTACACTTCTTCCTTTGCTATCTTCAGAAAACCCCAGTAAAGTGAAAGGGAAGGAGAGTCAAAGATTACGCCTTCCTAAACCGCGGAATGCGGTGCCGCTTTCCAACTGGAATTCGATTCCAGTTGGGTCGGCACGGAAGGCGCCTGCTTTGACCGTTGGTCAAATTACTGATTAAAGCTAACGAATAATGAAAATGCGTATCTTACTTAGTTTACTTATACTCATCTTTTTATTCAGTTTCCCCACTCCCAGTTGGGCGCAAACTAGTGATTCTCCGACCCAAGTCACGGAAGAACAACTCCAACGAGGCGATGAAATTGCCGATAAAGCCTTTCAAGCCCTAAAAGAAGGGAATTTTGCTCAATCGGAAGATTATTGGGGAGAGTTGATTGAATTATTTCCCAGAAATCCAGCCGTATGGAGTAATCGTGGCAATGTGCGCTTGAGTCAAAGCAAAATTGAAAGCGCGATCGCGGACTATAATCACGCCATTGCTTTGGCACCCAATCAACCGGATCCCTACCTGAATCGGGGGATTGCCTATGAAATTATGGGAAACTGGGAAAAGGCAATTGCTGATTATGACACGGTGTTAGACCTCAATCCGGAAGATGCGATGGCGTATAATAACCGGGGCAATGCTAAAGCAGGAAAAGGCGACTACACAGCAGCAATTCCTGACTACGAGGAAGCGGCATCGCTTAATCCTAACTTTGCGATCGCCCGTTCCAACGCAGCCCTCAGTCATTATCAAGTTGGGGATGAGAAAGAAGCCATTGATGAAACCCGCAACCTGGTTCGCAAATATCCCAATTTCCCCGATGTCCGTGCTGCTTTAACGGCGATGTTATGGGCGCAAGGAAAAGAAGGGGAAGCAGAAAGCAATTGGGTGGCTGTGGTTGGTAGCGATTCCCGTTATCGGGATATTGAATGGCTAGAAACGGTTCGACGTTGGCCCCCTCGGATGGTGGAAGCCCTCGATAACTTTCTCTCCTTGAATAATTAGTCATTAGCTATTAGTGATCAAGTTACAAACAAAAAAGACGTAGGGCGTAGCCCGCGCCAAACATGATCAAGGATAAAGAACCACTTCAGGACAATTTAATTCAGCAACCGGAACAACTCGAAGCCCGTTTGCAAGACATTCCGCTGCAACCAGGGGTTTATTTGATGCGCGATCGCGCCGGCCATATTATTTATATTGGCAAATCCACGAAGCTGCGATCGCGCGTCCGGTCTTATTTTCGTTCGTCCCAAGCCCTCAGTGAACAAAAGCAACTCATGGTGCAGCAAATTGCTGATATTGAGTTCATTGTCACCGATACCGAAGCCGAAGCCCTTGCCCTCGAAGCAAATTTAGTCAAGCAAGAACAGCCCTACTTCAATGTTCTGCTAAAAGATGACAAGAAGTATCCCTATCTTTGTATTACTTGGTCAGAAGACTATCCCCGCATTTTTATTACTCGCAAACGACGACGGGGTAACGCAAAAGACCGCTATTACGGTCCTTATGTGGATACGGGGGCACTCCGGCGAACACTGGGCTTAATTAAACGGATTTTTCCCTTGCGTCAACGTCCGCGACCCCTCTTTAAAGACCGTCCCTGCTTAAACTATGATTTAGGGCGCTGTCCTGGAGTGTGTCAAGCCCTCATTTCCCCGGAAGACTATCGGCAAACCCTGCAAAAAGTCGCGATGATTTTTCAAGGGCGTTCTCAAGAACTGGTGCGAGACTTAACCGCCCAGATGAAAGAAGCCTCGGCTAACTTGGAATTTGAACAAGCCGGGAAAATCCGCGATCAGATGCAAGCGCTACAACAACTCAATGCTAATCAAAAAGTTTCTCTTCCTGATGATACGGTTTCTCGTGACGCGATCGCGATTATTTCTAATCATCAACACGCCTCGATTCAACTCTTTCAAATCCGTGCCGGAAAACTCGTAGGACGACTGGGCTTTTTTGCCGATGTTTCTCCAGCCGTGAATCGGGAAGATATCTTACAACGGGTAATTCAAGACCATTATGCTTTCGTGGATGCTGTAGAAATTCCCAGTGAAATTCTTTTACCACAGGCGCTGCCTGACCAAGATATCATCAGCCATTGGTTAAGCGAACGCAAAGGACGCAAAGTTGCTCTGACAGTCCCGCAACGCCAAGCAAAAGCAGAATTGATTGCCATGGTGGAAGAAAATGCCCGCCATGAGCTGGAAAGGACACAGCGGGTGGCAGATCGCAATCAACAAAGCTCGCAAGACTTAGCAGATATCTTAGACCTCCCCGAAGCGCCACGTCGTATCGAAGGCTACGATATTTCTCATATTCAAGGATCAAATGCCGTGGGATCGCAAGTCGTTTTTATTGATGGCATTCCCGCCAAGCAGCATTACCGTCGTTATAAAATTAAGGATGCTAATGTCCGTGCCGGTCACTCCGATGATTTTGCCAGTTTAGCGGAAGTCATCCGGCGTCGCTTTCGCAAGTATGCAGAAAATCCCGATTTACCCCGACAAGAAGACAGTGAGTTTCCCGATCTAGTCATGATTGATGGGGGGAAAGGGCAACTTTCGGCGGTTGTAGAACAGTTGCAACAGATGAATTTATTAGCTGATGTGGCAGTGATTAGTTTGGCAAAGCAACGGGAAGAAATCTTTTTACCAGGAGACTCTTTACCCTTAGAGACGGATTCCAACCAACCCGGCGTCCAACTCTTGCGGCGTTTACGAGATGAAGCCCATCGTTTTGCGGTCAGTTTCCATCGTCAACAACGTACTGCCAAAATGCAGCGATCGCGCTTAGATGACATTCCTGGTTTAGGCTTTCAGCGCCAGCAAACCTTATTGGCTCATTTTCGGTCTTTAGAATATATCCGTCAAGCCAGTCTAGAACAATTGCAAGCGGTTCCCGGAATTGGGAAAAGTCTAGCGCAACAAATTTATGATTATTTTCATTAGATTGGATTTTTAATCACTGATTAATCACAGGGATCACCCAATAACAGAAATCGACACCCTGGCGATGGCTCATCTCTCAGTAAATTTTTAAGCTGAAAGCCTTCATAAATGTTATCAATCTGGTCATCAGGGTCGTCAAAGCCACCAATCCTCAGTGCATCCTCACGGATTTCAAAATCGGCTGTCCCCTCTGCAATTTCACGTTCTGGAATGGTGATTAATGCTCTTTGAATCATCTCTTGGTCAGGAGGAAGCTGATTAAAGGTAACATCCACCCCTACTTGATTGACCCGCTGCGGAAAATCTTGCAAATTTTGGGCACTGCTGTATTTACTATGTAAAATCGTTGGGTCAAATATGGCTGGGGATGCAGCCAGATCCGCTGATTCATAGATCTGCTTCGGTTCCACCGCACAGTATTGCTTTAACAGCTGTCCTTTATCGTTGGAGCCGCGACCATGAACGCCAACCACAAAACCATCACTGTCGAAAACCGGTCCACCACTCATCCCAGGACGAGTATAGTCAAAGTAGAAAATACCATAACCATTCTGCCCTTGGTTGGGAGCCAATTTGCCCGTCAGAGGTCCCCAAACCAATCGTCGCTGCCGACGCTCGATTTGACCTCGGCACGCACCATCAGGTGTCCGCTCTTTTTCTGGATCGGGCCATCCTGAAACATAAACTCTCTCTCCCCAATCAACTTGTTCCGGATTGCCTAAAGAAGCCACGGGATAAGCTTGCTCACTTTCAAAACTAACAATCGCCAAATCCAGACCAGCGACTCGAGAGGGTAAATATCTTGAATAGCAGCCAAATCTAATTAGGGGCTGCTGCTTTACCGTTCCCTCGAGAGGACAACCGCGACCATCGTTAACAGCTTTGACTTCATGAATCCGTCCATCACTGGTGCGAATCCCGTAGGCAAGATTCTCATCTAAGTGGCTTTGTTTAAAATTATGGGTCACGGTTAAAACAAAATATTGATTGTCTTGTTGAGCAATCAGTACTCCAGACCCAGGATTCCATACACCCTCACTACTTTCATTCGCCAGCGGATTATTGCGATTGGCTTCTAAGTCTTGCAGTAAATCTTGAGTCAAAGCCGGTGCAATCAAAACGGTCGTTTGTCGAGCAATTGAATTAATTTGCTCAACGGTCAAGTTTGCCCAAGCTGGCGTTGCTGCTAAACAACTGGATACGATAACTCCCCCCGTTTGGAAAAGAGTTCTGATGAGATGGTTAAGCTTCATTTTCTCTGTACTTTCGATGAGACTTGACTTTCGGTCTTCGAGGTTTTCAACAACAACCTGATCAAGTGAGCACTTGCTTGAAGTTCGTTGACCTATAGGTTCCGCAGTTCTTCTTCACTCGGCTTTTGAAGCTGCAATTGGTCTTCCTGGGAAGAGGTGTCAGCTTGACTCTCTTTATCAAGAAAGGGTCTGACATCAACAAAAGGAAAAGCTGTTGCTGCATCTTCGCTTTCATAGAGGGGGGAAACCCCAACCACACCTGATCGATGCTGCATAAATTGCTGTAGCGTCTCAACTGGATCTTGTTGAGGTTTCAGGGTATAAATCAAGCCAATGCACTCACCCGGAACTAAAGCCGTACAAATGATATTCTGATTATTCATCCGACCAACGCCGATGTAGTTAAGCTGGCTCTTACGACGGTAATTTTCGAGGCGGTCGCTAACAATTTGACAGCGAGACAGGGGATCATAACCAGAACTGCTAAAGAAATTAGAACCCCAGCGAATCCATACTTCTGGATCGTCAGAACTTCCCTGGTATAAGGTTTGTGGAACTTCATTTGAGAGATCACAAGAAAATCCACGCTCTGAGGCAAAGGCATTGGAGTTGTTTGGGGTTGACGTTGAAACGTTAGTCAGTGACAAGGCAAAAAAGTCCTTGGAACAGGTATCGATCTGACGATTTTCTACAGCCTGACCATTCTCTAATTCGGCTTTGATATCGTAAAGACAGTTGGGTTTCAGTTCAACTTGAAAGGATTCGCCATGAGGCAAAACGCGATCAGTCTCTAGGCTATTTAACCCCCAAACTTGAGAATCAGAAGCGGAAAGATAAAGTTGGACAACATCTTGACCGGTCAAATTGCGAACTTGAAAGCTCCTCTGCGCTAAAGCTGGGTAGGTTGTTGCTGTTGTTGTAAGCAACGTCAAAGCGGCTGTCGCCGTCAGTTGTTGATATATTCCATTAAGCATAAAACTTTACCTCTCAAGTCTTATCCCCATTGAGAAAAATTAATTTGTTCTTCAGTCTGGCTCTTCTTAAGATTCATTGCTCCACAGTTGAAATCACATTAATTTAAGACATTTCTTTTTTACATTGGCTACGCTGCCAAGGGACACTTTAGAAATCAGGAGGCAACAGCACCTGACTAATGGGAACAATGGTTCCATTATCAGCAAATAAAAGCGAAGTCACTTCTTTACCATCAACGATAAACTGCCGTGGCATTACTTTTGCCTCTTCGTTGATCCAAAATTCTTGGGAATTATTTTTACCCATACTAATGGTAACTGGCGCACCCGCGATCGTATTCACTCTACCGGGAATTTCTTCCGGTTCGATTGACTGAGCAACTAAGTGATATTGCAACACTTTTTTTAAGTTCTCCGGTTGCATTAATTTCTGAGCTGTTTCATACGGTAAAGCATCAAACGCTTCATCAGTCGGGGCAAAAATAGTGATGGAACCTTCTTGCTTTAAGGTATTGGCTAAACCAGTTCTTTCTAGTTCAGAAGCGAGAGTCTCAAATTGATTATCTTGTTCCAGCATTTGAAGAACACTTAATTCTGTGTCATCTTGTTGCTCATAAGGAATATAGGCGGGACGTGACCAAACACTATAGGTATAACTATATTGAGCAAATATGGGAAAACTAGCTAACAGGCTAATGCTCGCAAACCCTGCAAATCCTAATAAAACTCTAATGCCAAGTTTAGTATCCATGTTTTTCCTGTTATCTATAAACGAATAATTAAACAATTAATGTTGCGCTCTTTAATCCAATTTCAGTCTCCAAGAAGATAGGTATTTTATCTCTTAGTAAGGGAGAAAGCCCTGCAATACTTATATACATCTGCTTCATTGTTTTATGCAGGTAATTTGAATCTTTCAGAAATCGAACCCAAAATTGAGTTAAGTTATTCTTGAAAAAGTAAATTGTTTTTGATAACATACCTAGTTGGATTGTAGTAGAAAATTTCTTTACAGTAAAGATTTCAGCAATTAAACTTAAAATGGTATCAAAGCACACAATGCGTAAGCGTTTAATTTTTTAGCCTACTTACGTATAACTGCTTAAGATCTAAAACCTGAAAGTCGTGCGAATTGTGCCGACATAGATGGTGTCATTATCGGCAATATGCCCAGGATTCGTGACAAAAAAGAAACCTGGTGTAATGTCAATATTGTCGTTCACTCGAAAGCGGTAGAAGAACTCAAAGTGAAGCGAAGTCGCTTCATCTTCTCTGCCAAATTGTTCTGCAGTTCCTTCAGGTCGAAGAAAATCGTTATCTGGATCGCCATTTTCTACATCCCGTCTAAGAAAAGCTCGAGGATCGTTATCAGTCACTCTGACTCGTTCTTCTTGACTAATAACTTGCTCGAAGAAAGGTACAGACTGTCCTGCCGTTGTCGGTCCAGCCTCAACTAGTTTAGGCGGCATCCCAAAGATAAAACCAAACAAATCTCCTTCGCGACCAAACGGATCGGAAAAACCTAGGGAAATTTGATAAGTCAATGTATTACCAAAGGGTTTCTCGCCAGCGACTGCGCCAAGAGCTGGGTTGTCGGCATCAGGATCTCCAAATTCGGGAATTTCGTTAAGAAAGTTGGTAAACGTATATGCTGCTGACGCACCAACCGTCAAATTTTCGGCTGCAAGCCATTGGAAAGTTCCACCCACAGCATTAATTTGAGCTGGGAAATTTCCTAGATCGATTCCAGGACCGGGGAAAGCGTTTGACTGGTCGTTTGGAAGTCTGCCATCAGACCATAATCCAGCCGTTTCTGCATTAACGCTACCCGTGAAAGTGCCCAAGACTCCATCACTAGAGTAAGCATTAACGTAGGTTAATCCCGTAACAATATCATTTGTAGGCTGCAGCAACAGCTGCACACCTAGAGCACTATGATCGGCTCCAGTGAACCCTCCTCCTTCTGGATCAGCACTATCTCTGGTTCCATAAGCGACTTGAAGGCGCAATGGGTCGGCAATTAGCCAATCAAAACCCACTCCTGCATCCATGGGTCCGCCAATTCTAAAAATCGGATTGAGTTGTCCAAATCGAGAAACGGAACCTCGTCCAATATCAAAGAAAGGAGAATTAGAAGTCAACACATTACTTAAAGCAAAGCCAAAAGGAGCAGCGTAAAACGCAACTTGATCATCGAAAGCGGGAAAGCGATATTCTAGAAGATCCAAAAAGATTTCATTATCTAGATCAGCTTGATACCCAAACCGAGCCATATAAGTATTTAATGACTCGGCATTCGTAAAACCACCATTGTCAAAATTGCCAGTTGCTAAAAGCAGTCGCAGGCGGTCTTGTCCTGTAAAAGAAGCCTGTAATCCTAAGCGTGCTAAATAGCCGAAAACCGGATTGGTCTCTGGGTCATCTGCAGTAGATATAAAAGAATCGCCTTCTCGAATGCCACAATTAACTATCTCAGTAGTCTCAGAATTTAGGGTTAAATTTAATAGTTCACATCCGCCAGGAGGATTTCCTCCAAAGGCATCGGCAAAGCCAAAGATGACCTCTCCACTCAATTTAGTTGTGGTGGAAAACTGATTGTCTTCTAAGAAAGTCAGACGATCTTCTAAGTTATCCACTCGCGCTTCTAAGGCAGCCAGTTCCGTTGCAAAGTCCTGGGAAAGACGTTGTAGTTTGGCTAAGTCTTCTTCCGCCACTGTCTCTGTACCGCTACTAATAATTAATTCAATTTGCTCAATACAAGCGTTCAAACCCGCCGCAAATTCATAACGAGTCAACGCGCGATCGCCGCGGAAGCTGCCATCGGGATAACCTTCCAGACAGCCATATCGTTCCACCAAGCTTCTTAGCGCTTCGTAAGCCCAATCATTGGGTTCGACATCTCGCAACTCAGAGACACCAGTGACTTGAGACATGAACGGGTTAGAAGACGGAATGGGCTCTAGTGACTGAAGCGGAGGGTTTATCTCATCTAGAGAGCGGTGAGCATTTGCTAGGGATTGTTGATCTTGGTCTGGAGAGCCTAACTCCTGTGGCAGGGGTTCTATGCTTCCGACTAGTTGTTCATATGTATATAAAGACTCCAATTCCTTCAAAGGTTTGGCCTGCACTGTTGTCGTGGTTAAGGCCAAAAATCCGACTCCGAAAAGAAAAACATATTGAGTTTTCATGGTCAATCCTCACACTAAACACTATGAATCAAAAACTACAACTAGTACTTGACCCAGAAAATCGCGGCAGTTAGGAAACCTCTGAAATGATTGTGATGTCAAGATGTCAATAGATTCTAAAAATAATCACCGATCAAAATCAGTGTGGCAGTGTACGCAGAGTACTATTTTGGGATTTATAAAAATCAAAGAATTGATCTAGCATCAACTCTATTAATCGAGATCAACTCTACCTAATTCTCCAGGAATTTACTTATTATTGTTGATTATCACTAGGTTGATCAATTAATTTTAATGAATAATTATTAAGATTAGTTAACAAAGTTGCGCGCTAAACTTTGATGAAGACTGCAAAATTAATTACTTTTTAAGGCAATCAACAGCGAATATTATAACGGTAACATTAATGATATAGCTCTCGTTCACTAAAATAGTTATTATCTAAGACTGCTACCCTGGAAGCTCATAAACCCTTTTTAGACCAACGGTTTTAGCTTTCCTTAATTTTTGAGGAGGTTGCCCCGTAAAAACAAATCGTATGTCAGTATTTTATTTAGGTACCTAAGTGCCTAGCTATAAATGCGAAGATTTAAGTCAACCTATAAAGTTACATTCCAATCGTACTTAGCCTATATGACTATATGAGTTGAAGTGAACTGAATTTAGAGACGAATCCTGATCGCAATCAATGTAAAGGGACAACTGCCACAATTCAATAGTAAACATACTAAAGTGCAATGTTGGAAACAAAATTAGCTGGACGATATAAAATTCTTGAATACTTAGGTGAAGGGGGATTCGGTCAAACTTTTCTAGCCCTAGATGAGCAGTTGCCTGAATTTCCAAAATGTGTTGTTAAAAAACTCAAGCCTTTGTCAGTCGAGATGCTATCAACTGCCAGGAAGTTATTTGATCGAGAAGCAAGATGTTTACAAAACTTGGGCAAGCACAAGCAAATTCCCCTACTTTTAGCATATTTTGAACAAGACCAAGAATTCTATTTGGTCGAAGAGTATGTCGAAGGTAACTCTTTAAATCAAGAATTACAGGATAGTAGGCAGTGGGATGAAACTGATGTTATTAGTTTTCTGCAAGAAATACTGTCAATCCTCCAATTTATTCATTCACAAAATGTTATCCATCGCGATATCAAACCTTCTAATATCATCAGGCGTAAACAAGATAAGAAATTAGTTTTAATTGACTTTGGAGCTGTCAAACAACTCAATAACCCTGAATCAACGGTTCAGGAAAACTCCCATCATACAATTGGCATCAGTACAGAAGGTTATACCCCAAATGAACAATTGCGAGGATACCCAACATTTAGCAGTGATATTTATGCCTTGGGAATGACTGCGATCCAAGCTGCAACAGGACTGTCACCAAGTGAGTTCTCAAGAGATTTTGATCCAGCTACGGGTCACATCAGATGGCGTCAGTATGCATCCATTAGCGAACCATTAGCTGCTATTTTGGATAAAATGACGTGTCCTGACTGGAGAAAACGCTACCATAGTGCAGATGAAATCCTCACCGATCTAGGAAGTTTTCTTGCCAAAGCCAATAAAGTGAGTAAGACAGAAACTCACCAAAGTGTCCCAGATTCTACATTTGTCAGTGTAGGACCCAGCGAAAGCACTTCAAGCAGTGTTGAATCGTCTCAAAAATCACCATCTAGACGCTTGCCAGGACAAAGGTGGCGGCGCTTCGCTAACCTGCGTTTAGCTCTCCTCACACTAACGGTATTCGCGATTGGACTTGGGATTATTGAGTTGATTCGTCCCACAATTCGTCCGCTATATCGCATCCATCAAGCCAATGAACTGCTACGGTTAAACCAACCGCAAGAGGCTCTCGATAACTTTCAAGAAGTTATCGAACTGGATGCTGATAACTTAAAGGCTTGGCAAGGAAGAGGAGATGCCCTGCGTCGTTTAGAACGCAATGAAGCAGCCATTATCGCCTATGATAGAGCGCTTCAATTTGAATCCAACAATAGCAAAATTCTTTCTAAAAAAGGCTGGGCGCTCTATGAGCAAAAGGCCTATGATCAATCCTTATCGATGCAGGAAAAAGCGTTAGAGATTGACCCCAATAATGCTAGTGCCTGGAGCGGCAAAGGAATTGCTTTAATTGGGTTGCAGCGCTATGAAGAAGCCCTCACCGCTTTTAATCAAGCTCAGCGGCTAAAGCCACAAGAGCCAAAAATCTGGCTCAATAAAGCTTTGGCGCTTGAATATCTGCAACGCCCTCGAGCAGTGGAAGAGGTTTATGAAGAAGCACTGACAGCATATGATGATTTTCTTAGAGTTAAGCCGAATGATCCAGTAGCTTGGGTGGACCGAGGGGAAGTGTTAAGGAAATTAAATCGCTATCAAGAAGCACTGAATTCCTATGAAAAGGCAATAGAGGTTAAGCCAAATTTTCATTCCGCTTGGCAAGGTAAGGGAATTACTCATTTTTTCCGGGGAGAGTATGAACAGGCACTCAATGCTTATGATCAAGCCCTTGATATTAATCCCAAAACTTATTTGGTTTGGCATAACCGAGGCTCTTTGCTCGCTGAGGGGATGAATGATCTCGAAGCAGCGATTCAATCTTTTGACGAAGCCCTTGATATTAACCCCAGTTTTTATCATGCTTGGCGGGATAAGGGATTTGCGCTGAGTAACTTAGCTCGACCCCAAAAAGCGATCGCTGCCTTTGACGAAGCCCTAGAAATTCAGCCCAACGATCATAAATCTTGGGTGGGTCGCGGGATTGTTCTCACGGAACTGGAACGTTACCAAGAAGCGTTAGCAGCCGTTAATCAAGCTGCAAAAATTGAACCTAATGATCCTTTGGTGTGGGTTAATCAAGGGTCAGTTTTAGAACAAATGGGACGGCGGCAAGAAGCAATCACAGCATATGAAAAAGCCTTAGAACTTAATCCCAGGTTCCGACCTGCTACTCAAGGGTTAGAACGCTTGCGCTAGCTCGACTCTGGTCTTTTTTATGGTTTAGGACGTAAATCATCAACCTCTTCCCTGAATCGGGAGAAGAAAAGAAGTTCATGTCCCCAATGTATAATGATTTTCTGATTCGTTCTTGGGAAACTCGCGATCGCGCACCCGTTTCCACTCTCATTGCCCAAGTTTTAGCCGAATATGGACTCCCTTGGGATGAAACCGACGCGGATCAAGATGTGGTAAAAGTCGAACAGTTCTACCAAGAAACCGGCGGTGAATTTTGGGTGGTGGAACGGGATGGAAAGCTGGTGGGAACAGCCGGGTATTATCCGATTTTTCGCGGGAAAAATGCCGTAGAAATTCGGAAAATGTATCTGTTACCCGAAGTGAGGGGGAAAGGGTTAGGACGTTTTTTATTACAAGAATTAGAACGCGCGATCGCGCAACGGAATTATCAAGAAATTTGGCTGGAAACGGCTAGTGTCCTCACTGAAGCGATCCAACTTTATGAAAAATCTGGCTACCAGGCTGCAGAAGGGGTAGAAACCGCTCGCTGCGATCGCGTTTATCGCAAATTATTGCTTGCCTAAATGAAAGACTTTATGAATCACTCGCAGTGCGGTTTCGCCTTGGGCTTGAGCGACAACACAACTGATCTTAATTTCAGAAGTGGTAATCATTTGAATATTAATTTTTTCTTGGGCTAACGCGGAAAACATTTTGGCAGCAACCCCAGGATTACCGACCATTCCTGCACCAACTAAACTAACTTTGGCAATCTCCTTGTCTATAAGGATATCCTGTGCCCCAATTTCAGGAAGTAACTCGTCTAAAGTTTTTTCGGTTAGTTCCACATCGGCGCGTGACACGGTAAAGGCAATGTCGCGACTGGGAATCTCGTTAACAAGGCGCGATCGCTGCGACTGAATAATCATATCCACACTGATGTGTTCTTCGGCTAAGCGACCAAAGATTTTCGCTGCCCGCCCTGGATAGTCAGGAACATGACGAATGGCAACTTGCGCTTGATTCATATCTAACGCCACCCCTCGCACCGGCGGATGGTCATTTTTTTGGGCATGGGGAGAAACGGGAGAACTATTGAGACCAAAGGCATCACAAAGGGCATTCACTGCCCGATCACCCTCTGCTTCCTCAATTACACAGCCCACTTTCACTTCCGAGGTAGAAATCATCCGAATATTAACATTTGCCTCTGCAAGCGTGTTAAACATTTGGGCAGCAATCCCCGGACGACCAATCATTCCCGCACCGGTGATGGCAACTGTGGCAATTTTGGGCTTGGTCATCACTTCTGCTTCATTGGTTTGATTAGAAGAGCGCAGAGAAGGCGCGATCGCGCTGGCAACGGCTTCTGCAGTCTTGACCACATCCCGCTGTACTGTAAAGGCAATATCATTCGTATTCCCTTCATGAATCGACTGAATAATTAAATCCACATCCACATCTTGGCTGGCAATTTCACCAAATAATTTCCCAGCAATCCCCGGTGAATCAGGAACTCTTAATAGCGCCACTTGTCCTTGTGAGGTGTCGAGTTGGACGCTATCCACAGCTTTACCAATTTCGAGTCCGGATAAAGAACGAGGTTGGGCAAGGGGAGAAAGGACTTTGGTGCCCGGTTCATCACTCCAACTGGAACGAACCACTAACGTTAGCCCATAGTTACGGGCAATTTCCACTGCCCGCGGATGCAACACCTTTGCCCCTAAACTGGCTAATTCCAGCATTTCATCGCAGGTAATTTCTGACATGAGAGTGGCTTCTGGAACGACCCGAGGGTCAGTGGTTAAAATCCCAGGGACATCAGTATAAATTTCACAATAATCCGCTTGCAGAGAGGCAGCTAGGGCAACAGCAGACGTATCGGAACCGCCTCGACCGAGGGTGGTAATTTCTAAATCTTCACTACTGCTAATCCCTTGAAAGCCGGCAACCACCACCACTTCTCCTTTGTCTAAATGTCGTTGGACCCGATGCGGCTTAATTTCTAAAATGCGGGCGCGACTGTGGGAGGTTTCCGTTACAATTCCCACTTGTGCCCCTGTTAACGATAAAGCCGGTTGTCCTAACTCTTGCAGTGCCATACTCAGAAGCGCGATCGAAACCTGCTCTCCAGTTGAAAGCAACATATCCATTTCGCGGCGGCTAGGATGAGTGGAAACTTGTTGCGCGAGACTGACGAGTTCATCGGTGGTTTTGCCCATCGCTGAAACCACGACAACGACTTGTTTTCCTTGCTGCGCTGTTTCATAAACCCGTTGCGCTACTTTTTGAATCCGCTCTACTGAACCTACCGATGTCCCGCCAAACTTTTGCACAACCAAGGTCATAACCGAGAAATTCCCCCTTTTACCGCTCTCATGTCAAGAGTTTTTATCAAGATAGCAATCTCAATTTTAGACTGCCACTCACTGTTGTAAACTTTATGCTGAGTGATGAAGTGGAACCGCTTCTGTCCCATTCATTTCAATCAAAGAACTCAGCAAATCAGCTATCAAGAATATACCCATAGACACTTTCGATGGCAATCGCTTTCACGCCAAACTAAGAGTAAATTAAAACGATTCAACAGAATCTTTCTTTGGAAAGAGCGATCGCGCTCTTTCTCTGTTACCAAATCTTGTTACAATACTTAACAACGTCACGTCGGTCGGTCTAAAATTTATGACTCAACAAACTGTTTCTGCTTCTAATTCATCCCAGCAATATCAGGATCAAAGGAATTCTCATCATACCACTGACGAAACGATCACAGTGGAGTCATCTACCCAACCGCTACATCCGGCTTTAACCGATACCGACTGGCGTTACGATCCAGAAAGAATTAATAATTACTACCAGAATCGTCCGTTGGCAGTGGTGCGTCGCTTAATTGCCCTCATCTTTCCAGGAACAGCATTTGGCGTTCGCTTACTGTTTGATAAACTGACCGGGCGCATCAGGCAAAATGAAGAAAAACGCGCGATCGAGCTGCGAGAAATTCTGACCGAACTCGGTCCCACCTACATTAAAATTGGACAAGCCCTCTCGACCCGCCCCGACTTAGTTCCCCCAATCTACTTGGAAGAACTGGCGCAACTACAAGATCAGCTACCTCCTTTTGATAACGCGATCGCGTATCACTTCATTGAAGATGAGCTAGGGAGCGATCCGCACCAAATTTACGCTGAAATTTCCGATCATCCCGTTGCCGCAGCCTCTCTGGGACAGGTCTACAAAGGCAAACTGAAAACAGGGGAAGAAGTTGCCATTAAAGTCCAACGTCCCGACTTACTTCGTCGCATCACCATTGATCTTTACATTCTGCGGAAAGTATCATTCTTCGCAACCAATCATGTGAAACGTATCCGAAGCGATCTGGTGGCAATCATGGACGAATTCGCCAACCGGATTTTTGAGGAAATGAATTATGCCTATGAAGGGTATAACGCAGAACGGTTTAAGGAACTCTATAGCTATATTCAAGATATCTATATCCCCAAAATCTATTGGGATTATACCGGACGCCGTGTCCTGACCATGGAATGGATCTCCGGGATGAAACTAACCAATGTCCAAGCGATTCAAGAAGCTGGCATTGAAGCCACGCGCCTGGTGGAAATTGGTGTGGAATGTTCTCTGCGTCAGCTTTTAGAATATGGCTTTTTCCACGCTGATCCTCACCCCGGAAACTTACTGGCCATGCCTGACGGGCGCTTAGCCTATCTCGATTTTGGCATGATGAGCGAAATTAAGCCTTATCAGCGCTACGGATTAATTCAAGCGGTTGTCCATCTGGTTAACCGCGATTTTGAAGCGCTTGCCCATGACTATGTGCAACTGGAATTCCTCTCTGAGGATACCGATTTACGTCCCATCATTCCGGCGCTCGCGAGTGTTTTTGAAAATGCCTTAGGGGCAAGTGTTGCCGAGTTAAACTTCAAAAGCATTACGGACCAGATGTCGGAAGTGATGTATGAATTTCCCTTCCAAGTGCCAGCCTATTACGCCCTGATTATCCGTTCTTTAGTGACCTTAGAAGGAATCGCGATCGGCATTGACCCTAGCTTTAAAGTCCTGAGTAAAGCCTATCCCTACGTTGCCAAACGGCTTCTGATTGACCCGGCACCCGAGTTAAGACAATCTCTCCGTGACTTGCTCTTTCGAGAGGGCAGTTTCCGTTGGAATCGTCTGGAAAATTTGCTTCGTAACGCACGCAATTCCGAAGACTACAACTTTGAAAAAGTTTTAGACCAAGCCCTCGATTTCCTTTTCTCCGAACGCGGTGCTTTCATTCGGGAACGGCTTGTGGATGAATTAGTGAAAGCGATTGATGTTTACGGACAACGCAGTTTCTACAACTTTTCCGCTTCCATCCGGGAACAGGTAGGGTTAGCTGTCAATGAAACCCCTCCTCAGTTGGGACAAAATAATGAGAACTTACAACACATCCAAAACATCTTAGAAATTTTAAGCGATACCCCAGGGTTTGACCCCATGCGCATTGTGCCGTTAGTTCCGAAAGTGTTATCCAAGCCAGAAACCCACCAAATGGGGCAAAAAGTTATTGGTAAACTGACTGAAAAGGCGATCGCGCGCTTTATCCGTAATATTGCTTTACATGAACACCCTGCTCACACTCAGCCTGGTCATAATGGAAAACACTCTCTCCCGTCGGCAGCAAAGAGATAAATGAAGCAACGTGACTGGCTCTGGCGCTATTGGCCTCTTCTCCCGATCTACCCTTATGGCAAACGGCGTACCCTGCGCCGAGAAGTCCTCAAAAATACAATCTGGACCTTTGAGCAAGTGCAGGGCATTTTCTATGTTGTCGTTCCGATTCGGATGACAGTGGTTCGCTTAGAAGCCGGTGGGTTATTGGTTTATGCGCCCGTTGCGCCCACGCCAGAGTGTGTTCGCTTGGTCAGAGAACTCGAAGCTGAACATGGTGCGGTAAAATTTATCGTTCTTCCCACGATTTCTGGACTAGAGCATAAAGTTTTTGTGGGTCCTTTTGCCCGTCAGTTCCCCAACGCTCAGGTTTATATTGCCCCCCAACAGTGGAGTTTCCCGGTGAACCTCCCCTTAAGTTGGTTAGGGTTTCCTCCGAAACGGACGCATCTTCTCTCCGCTTCCTATAAGGATCATCCCTTTGGCGAAGAGTTTGATTATGCGATTCTTGGTCCGATCAAGTTAGGGTTAGGCTCATTTGGAGAAGTGGCTTTATTCCACAAAACCTCTCGCACGGCCCTTGTGACCGATAGTGTCATTTCGATTCCCCAAAGCCCTCCTGAGAGTGTTCAGCTCGATCCTTATCCTTTATTATTCCATGCCAGAGATAATGGCTTAGAGCCGATGCAAGATACCGCAGCAATGCGCCAAAAAGGCTGGCAACGCATTTGTCTGTTTGCTAATTATTTTCAGCCTGATGCCTTAGAAGTTTTAGAATCGGGGGACGTGTGGCAAGAAGCCAAACAAGCGCCTGATCGGTCAAAAAAAGCCTATTTTGGATTTTATCCGTTTCGATGGCAACCGCACTGGCAAGCCTCATTTGAAAAACTACAGGGTCAGGGACGACTGTTAGTTGCTCCCATCTTACAAAAACTAATTCTGAATCGTGCGCCTCAAGAAACGATTAAATGGGCAAACTTACTCGTAAGTTGGCATTTTGAACGACTGATTCCTTGTCATTTTCAAGCCCCCTTAGAGGTCTCTCCTCGTGAGTTTCGTCAAGCTTTTAGTTTTCTAGAAAAAGAAGAATTACCCATTAACCAAACCCGCTATCCGCTTCCGGAAGAAGACTTAGCGCCCTTGGATAGTATTGAAGTAACCCTACGCAAGGGAAAATTGGTGCCACCTCCTCGAGAGAAAATATAAATAAATGACCCAATGAATGCTTTATGAGGATCGATTATATTGATTTTTGCACGCAGCGATCGCAGCGACCACAGCGAAACCCTTTGGCTTGTTCGGTAAACCCAAAGGCAGTGAGTAAAAATTGCCAGCGACAATAACGGGTAGCAAGATACTGTTGCATCTGTTGGGGTTGCTTTAACAGTTTTGGCGGATCGGATCGGCTTGTTTGTTGGGGTAACAGCCGATAGTGAAAGGGATCAAGCCATTCTAATTGATCTAAACTGTGGAGCAAGGAAAGGGCAATTAAGCCGTTGGGAGACATTTGTTCTATGATTTTGATATTGCCTTCTCGGGGAATCTGTTGGGTCAGTTCTCTGGCTTTCTGGTATTGCTGACGCAGTTTCTGTACAAAGTAGCGTTCCCGTTGCTTGTCTTCTGGATAGAGTAAGCCGGTAGGTTCACTGACTAAAGTTAATGCAGTGGCAATGTTCCCATCTCTTCCGCCCCGTCCAATTTCTTGCAGATATTCTGAGAGTAATAAGGGCGGTTGATAGTGGATGACCCACCTTAAATTGGGTTTGTTAATCCCCATACCGAAGGCACAGGTCGCAATGACAAACTGTAGCGTTCCTTCTAACCACTCTTGTTCGATGGTCCGACGTTCGGATGCACTTAATCCCGCATGGTACGCTGCACTGCGATAGCCGAGAGAATTTAACCACTGACTCAAGGTTTCGGTGGTTGAGCGCGATCGCGCATAAATCAAACCTGATTGTTTTTTTCGAGATAAAATAAATTGCAACAGCTTCTTTTTTCGTTGCGCTGGGGTACACACTCGCTTCACTTGCAAGCGTAAGTTCTGTCGATAAGGACTTTGTTGGAAATAAATCGGATCTTGCAGTTGTAAACAAGTTTCAAGGGTCTGCTGCGCGATCGGATCAGCAGTTGCCGTAAACGCAGCCATTGCAATGCGACTCCCGGCTGGTTTTGTCTGTAATAAGCTCGATCGCGCTACGCCTAACCGACGATAAGCGGGGCGAAAGGTCTCTCCCCACTGGACTAAACAATGGGCTTCATCCAAGATCAAACCATTAATGACTAACTGTGGTGTGATCAGTCGTTCCCAAACCGGTGGACTAAATAAAGTTTCTGGGGAAAGATACAATAATCGTAACTGCTGCTTTTCCAACTGTTTGAGAATGCGTTGACGTTCCAGACGCGGGATTTCACTGTGTAACGAGGCGGCAGGTAGCTGGCGTTCTTTTAATTCCTGCACTTGATTTTCCATCAACGCCACTAACGGTGACACCACCAAGGTTAATCCCGTTTGTAATAACGCTGGCAGTTGAAAGCAAATCGACTTTCCCCCTCCTGTGGGTAGCACCACCAAGGCATCTTTTCCTCGTCGCAAACAATCGACAATTTCCCCCTGGGGGGGACGAAAATCAGAATATCCCCAAATTGCTTGCAGCTGATCGCGTATTTGCTGCCAATCCATCAACCGTTAAACTAAGTAAAGAGGAATACAATCAAAAATGTCTATGACTCAGACTCATCTTACGACTAACCTAAGCGCAATTGATAACGAACTTTCCAAACGTCATATCAACCTAGATCCAGGTGGATACTTTATTATTTACCTTGATCGCGAAGCCGGCTTAATTTGTGCGAAACACTACAGAAACCTCGTTGATGAGGAAGGATTTGCCCTACATCCAGTAACGGGGGAACGGCTCTCTGCAAAATGTAATAATAGTGACTTGGTGGCAAGCCATATTTATACGGGTCGCACTGCCAAGGAACTATGCGTCAAATTGTTTGAAGAAACCGAGCCCTGTCCAGTCACACAATTTAATCATGCCGCTTACTTGGGACGGGAATTTGTGCGCGCAGAGATTGCACTGATACAGGGCAGTGAATATATTCAAGATTAATTCGTCAGTAAGACGTAAGCAAAATAGGTTGCCATAGGAATAATGGTGGCAACAATGAGTAAACCAACGACCCAAACCGTTGAACTTTGGGTATCAGTATCTTCTGCTTTCGTGAAGGTTCCTTCCACACGAATGTCGTCTTGGACTTCGGGTGGACCGGGATCCGGTTCACCCGCGAGAACAGTACCGAGGCGACTGCTCGCATTCAAAAAAGCCTGATTATACTTATTATCTTCTCGAATGGGAACGCCAATTGTATCTTCTACTACACTTGTGGCAATTTCTTGAGAAAGGCGATCTTTTAGGGCTTCACCAACGCGAATGGTGGTATTATTAGTGATCGTATCGAATACCAGCAACACTTTATTTTGCTTTTCTTCTGGCGTGGGATACCACTGACTAAATAATTCATCGGCAAAACTATCAACAGTTTCCCCATAATTTAAACGGCGAATCACCACTAACTTGACATCAGCCCCGGTTTTATCTGCAATCTCTTGTAGCAGCTTGTTCAGTTTCCCTTCATTGGTTCGACTAACAACTTCCGCCTGATCCACAATCCCAGTTGACCCATCTTGACTAATATTAGGAATATCACTGGGGCTTGTCGCTGCATGAACGGGAAGTGCAGTGATTAAAACCAGAAAACAAGGAATTAGCACTAGCAATAATCGCTTTTTATAACGTTTGAGTTTTGTTGCAGTTTGTTGCAGAAGGTGTGACATAACTTTAATTTTTTCTTGCAATAATGGCAATTTATGTTACATCTTAATATGAAAGCAGGACGGAATTGACGACTTTTACAGGGAATTCATAAACTTTTTTTAACCCTTACACCCACAACTAAATTTCTGTGTCCGTACCTGCGTAAAATGTAACCGATTAAGTTACTCATTTTAGTACCGCAGGACTTGTGGGAATTAAAAATGCCTATGCAGTCGGGCTGTCAGGAAGAGAATCAACACTTAAGTTGAGTTTGACTTGATAAGTGGCGCAATCCCAGTTTGGGAGTAACTAGGAAGCCCTCGCACTCAATTATCTAAGTCGCTGAGGGAAAAGTCGTTGTTACCAATTTAGAGAAAAGGGGAAAATTTGCCAATGGCTGAAACACAAAATATGCAATATATTCAACCTTACAATGATGATGTCTATGTCGGGCATCTTTCCACACCTATTTCCGATTCCAGTTTCACTCGTACTTTTATTAATAACCTTCCTGCTTATCGGGAAGGAATTTCTCCCTTACTACGCGGTTTAGAAATTGGCATGGCCCATGGGTATTTCCTCGTTGGTCCTTGGACGTTACTCGGTCCTTTACGGGATAGCGAAGGCGATGCCTATTTAGGCGGTTTGATTGCGGCAATTGGGCTCATTTTAGTGGCAACAGGCGGCTTGTCTGCTTATGGTTTAACAGCCTTTCCCGGTGATAATTCAGAAGCCCAATATTTTGAAGATCGCGCTCCTGAAAATATAAAAACTCGCCAAGGTTGGAGTCAATTTACCGGCGGCTTTTTTGTCGGTGCGATGGGAGGAGCATTTGTGGCATATTTCTTGTTAGAAAACTTCTCGGTTGTTGATAGTATGTTACGAGGAATCGTCAACTAGCGATTGCTGATTTTGTTGCTTTTTGTTGTTTACACAAGGAAAGATTTAATATGTCTGGAGAATACGCAGCTTCTTTTTTACCGCTCATTTTAATCCCGACAGTCTGCTGGTTAATGCCTGCTGTTGTCATGGGCTTACTCTTTATTTATATTGAGTCTGACGCCTAATTAATCTTGGGAAATTTCAGGATTCTCCCTGTTTAGCTTTTGTCTGAATGGGGAGAATTTTTTTATGGGGGGTTCGATAAGCGGTTGGGCATTTCAATTGGGATAATCGCCTTTATTGATACAAAATATAAAATAAATATATATTAAGAACAATTTGATTTGATTTTAGTCAATTATTTTAGTGATATCAAGTTTTGGGATAGGATATTTTCTTGATTTTTAGTTCAATACACTCAATTTTAAAAAAATTAAGGGATTTACACACTGTATCTTTTATATTTTTATGGTTCAATTAATCCTGTTTCTGTACTCTTGCGAGTGGGTTTATGAAAGAGGGGTTAAAAAAACAAGATTTGAATCGCGCGATCGCGCTCTTACCAGAAACTTTCCGTACGGCGATTCTCTTAAGAGAAATTGACAGACTCTCTTACCAAGAAATTGCTGATCTGACTGGAGTTTCTTTTGCCATTGTCAGAAGTCGAATTGCTAAGGCAAGAGCCCTCTTAAGCGCTGAATTCAAAGTCAACTAAACTACAATTTATCCCTTAAGTACTTTAAAGTTGAGAGAGCTTAGCTTGATACTCTTCCTCCGTTAAAATACCGTTTTCTTTTGCTTCTTTTAACTTCTGTTTTTTCGATAGTTTCTCTCTCACTGAGTTTTCCACGGTTTGTAATTTTGCCTCATATTCATCTGCATCTAAAATTCCACTTTCAAATGCTGCTTGTAACTGATTGCTCTTTTCTTCCACTAATAGCTCCATTTCCCGTTCATCAATTTTTTCTTCCAACTTTTGCTTCTTGGCTTGAAATTCCTCCCGACTAATAATCTCTTTACTTAAGGCTTCCTGTAACTGCTCAATTTCCGCTTTGAGTTCTGTAATCGCTTGCGATCGCGCCGGAGAAGACGCCTGGGTATTAATCGTTTCTGAACTGGAGGTAGCACGAGTTGCGGTTTCACTGACTCGTCTTAAACTGAGGCTATTTTGGAGATGATTTAGGAGATCGCGTTCGAGAACCAGCGCCCAACTGGCACCGGCTACCCCCGTAAAGACGGTAAAACCACCGGTAAACATAGCAGTAATGCCAGCACCAGCAATATTTCTCACCCATTTTCCGACGCGGGTTTCAATGATAAATTCACCGGCAGTGGTTGGCACATTGGACCAATAAATATTCACCTTAAAGGCTAAATTGGTTCCAAAGACCGTTCGCAGCCAGCTTGTTTTTGCCGCTTGTACTAAATAAACATCCCCGCTTTGGGTACTTTCTACTTCATATTCTTTATCTTTGAACCACAAAACCACTTGTCGGTAAATTTGATTCAGGGTATCGGGTTCGCTTGCAACAAAATAATGTTTGGTCATCGCTAAATGGGGGCGTCACTTTATCGCTGGAAACTTGACCTTGAGAGCTGAAAGAACCAGAGCTCTTGGCTTTATTATAAGTTACCTCAGTAGCGGATTCCTGCTGCTTTCATCCGCGCGATCGCGCGTTCCATTTCTACTTCCGGTATCGTTAAGGCAATGCGGAAAAAGCCTTCTCCAAAGCGTCCATAGCCATTTCCTGGTGGAACAATAATGCCACATTCATCCAACAAGAGATTGGCAAATTCTTGGGAAGTATAACCCTGAGGTACGGGAACCCAAACATAAAGGGTAGCTTGGGGTGGGGTAATTTCCCAACCTAAACGGTTCAAGCCTGCAACAATGATATCCCGGCGACGCTGATAGACAGCCATTAACTTGTCAATTTCGGTACGGGGGGTTTCTAACGCCGTAATTACTGCCTGTTGAATCGCCCGAAACACCCCAGAATCAACATTACTCTTCACTCTCCCTAAACCTTCAATCCCCAAAGCATTACCAACGACAAAGCCAACCCGCCAGCCGGTCATGTTATAAGATTTGGAGGCACTATGAAACTCGATCGCGCAGTCTTTTGCCCCCGCGACTTGCAGGACACTGGGGGGTTGATAGCCGTCATACGCCATTTCTGCATAAGCATGATCATGACAGAGGAGAATATCATGTTCCTGACAAAAGGCAACCAGTTCCGCAAAAAAGTCTAAACTGGCTAATGCCCCAGTTGGGTTATTGGGATAATTAATCCAGAGTAATTTCGTCTTTTGCGCCACTTCTGTGGGAATTTGCTTTAAATCCGGCAAAAAATGATTCTCTGGCTTCAGTGGCATTGGGTAAGGTTGACCATCTGCAAACAAGGTCGCTGTGTTATAAACCGGATAACCGGGATCAGGAATGAGGGTATAGTCACCGGGATCAACAAAGGCTAAAAAAGTGTTGTGGATGGCTTCTTTTGAGCCAATAGAAGAAAGAACTTCTGTTTCCGAGTTGAGATCCGTAACACCATAGCGACGCGCCATAAAAGCAGCAACTGCTTTGCGAAAGGCAAGGGTTCCTTGATACGGAGGATAATTGTGGGTGCTGGGATCGTCAATGGCTTCGTGCATTGCTTGTAGAATTGGCGATAGGGTTGGTTGATCCGGATCGCCAACGCCTAAATTAATCAAATCAACGCCTTGGGCAAGTAGTTTTTGGCGCTTACGATTGATTTGGGCAAAGAGGTAGGGCGGAATTTTATCCAAACGTTGGGAAAATTTCATATCGGCAGATCGTTGATTATAATTATGGATTCCTACTGAGCACCCATTATCTATTGTTTTTGGTTCATTGGTTAGGGTTAATTGTCGGATTTTTGGGGGTCGCGATCGCGGTGGAACTCGGATGCAATTCAACACAGAAGCCTCGACCATTGGCTATTTTATTCCCTTTGGTTCCCTGGTTGCCATTACTCTTGCTAGCCTTCTCCAGCGCCGACGAGAAACTTCACCTAAATCTTGCACCCATGGTAAAACCCGTGAGGAAGCAACTCGCAATGGGGAAGAAGTGATGGAGATGTATGTAGAAGCCTGGCAAAATGAAGGTGAATCCCTCCCTGAACCTTTGACCCTTCAACTGGTTTAAGATGTTGAATTATGTTGGCGCGATCTCTCGCTGAAAGCCCTATTTAATTAGTTTGACAATCTTTCGATAAATCTTTTTATTTTCAAATCCCCATTCGTTAAAATCGTGAAACGCAGAAGCCTCAAAGACTATTTTGCGACTCATTCTAAATCTTCCCAAGAAACTTCAATTAAGTTATTTCCTTGATTGACAGATTTTATAGCGTTTAAGAGTCGCTTCTTGTTTGCCTCAGACTGAAAAAGATAATCTGTTTTACTTATCTCATCAATCGTAATTTTGATTTCTTCATCTCCATATTTGGCTTTTAATACTATTTCTGAAAACAATTGCTACAAAATGAACCACAGAGTCACAGAGAGCACAGAGAATGGAAGCACTTGGACTGTTACTTCCAATCTGAGAGATGCTATAATTCTTCAAGAAACGTTTTATCGATTTCACTGGCTTTGAAGCGATAAGTTGCTGACATGATTATTTCCTAATTCTTTTCTAACTTATCCATTTTAAAATCTTTTAGGCAACTGCTATCGTTTTGGGATTGGGTAAGGATTTTCCCACTTGTTGATACCCATAGACTAGATCGGCTAACACTTCCTTGGCGTTTTCTAATGCTTCATCATAAGTTTCGCCGTGAGTCCGAGCGTATTCTCCCCATTCGGGTAAACTCGCAATATAGGTTTGATCTTCCTCTGACCATTGAATAAAGATACTATATTTCATCAGATTTATGTCTCCTTTTCTCATCTTAATTAAGCTATACCAAACCCCGTATATTCTCTAACAAAAGCAGGTTTTAATCCTAAAATAATATCTTCTCGCTTGACTCCTCTTTCTAATAATTCCTCAGCTACGGAAAAATCAGTTGTGTTTTGCTGAATCCAAACTTTTCCTTCTCTAATCTCAAGATGTAACACAACAGAGTAGATTCTTTGTTGATTATTCCAACCTAAGTATAATAATAAATATCGATCTGAGTCGCGATCAAAAATGGTTTCCGTTTCAATCGTTCCCCCAAATGGGATGATTTCTGATTGTTCTTTCAAAAAAGCGCAAATAATTTGACGATACTGTTCTAACTTATCCATTGGGTAATCACCTCCCTGATTATAATAAAGTAGTAAAATAATATACAGAGTAAGAATTAATATTTTATATTGTTCATAGAGATTATTCAGTCGATGGAATGATATCTGTTGATTTTGATTTAGCCAAAATGACTATTAATAATCCAGGTTGTTTTTATGGTGGAGTTACTTCAGAAAATATTGTAATTCATCAGCCTAGACATAGAAATAAAGCCTTAGCAAAGCTCATGATGCAATTTCAGCTTGTTGATAGAGCCGGAATGGGTGTTAAAAGAATGGGACTAGGTTCTCTAAAGTACGGAAGAGAATTTCCGCAGTTTAGGGAATCTTTTAATTGTGTCGAAGTTGTTATGCAAGCAGAGTCAGTCTTACCGGGAATATTTGTATTAGTACAGGGTAATCCTGATGAATACGGATTAATTGATTTGATTTTACTTAATAGTGTATATAGAAAAGGATCAATTTCTGTTAAGGAAGCTCAAAAAAGAATTCGTTACTTATCAAAAAATCCTTGGATAGATTTAAAAGAGTCAGTTGATAGAATAGAGCAAATTGAACTGTGTGGGAATAAAGATGGTGTTTACATCAGAGTAAATCCTAAATGGAATGGCTTCTTTGATATAAAGCGAACTTTGTCAGTAACAAAAACTTCTAATAAACACGTTAAACTATATGACTACTTAATGGAATTTGGGGAAGCATCAAATGAAGATATAACAAACCTTTTAGAGCATAAAAATAGCACCTACACAAGTAGATTTCTTAGAGATGCACAATATGTTTATCGCACTGGCAAATCAAGAAACTCACGTTGGTTGCTTAAAAAAGAAGATATAAACTGATAAATTATTTTAAATCCTATAATCCTATTGTTTACATCATATTGGTTTACTGCGTAAATCTACTTTCAAACTTACTCAATAATTGCAAAGTTATTTGTCTTCTTTTTGTGAGCCTTCTTAACTGCTTTTTCAATTTTTGGATAAAGACTTTGGCTTCGTTGTATTTTTTCTGAGCGCGATCGCGCTTCCAAGAAGATAGCAACGATCACGCATTTCATTTCCTAATCCCAATTAGTTATCCGGTGACTCAGATTTGGGCTGGGTTGCACTCATTAAACCCGCTTGCACACTGGCTTTTTTCGCTTGTTCCGCTGCGGCTTCAGCTTTGGCTTCCGCGACAATATCCCCGATGGATTCTCCAGTTTCCGCGATCGCGCCTTTGGTTTTTTCATAGAAACCGACTCCGCTTTTAATCGCTGCTTTGGCAAAGGGCTTGACGAGGGGAATCACTGTGGGGGCGAGAATCGCTGCGCCTAAGCCAATGGCTAAGGTTTGCATGGGGTGATTGGTCACGCGATTGGTGACTTGATTGAAGAGAGAATGACCGTTAGGTTGCATGGGTTGTGGCATTTTTCAATTTTCTCCTTAAGTTCTTTGTTCTTCTAACTGATGTTGCACCAGTGGGCGCAGGCTGTTTAGCCCGGCTGCGATCGCGGAACCATTGTGAATAATGGTCGCAATCAGCGGATTTAAGCCCCAAGTAGAGGCTAACCCCAAAGCGATTAAGTTTGGGGCAACCACCAGCAATGTATTTTGCTCGATCAGCTTCTTCGTTTCTTGGGCGATATTGAGGGCTTCGATTAAGGTGGCAAGATCGTTGTTCATCAGGACAACATCTGCGATTTCTCGGGCAATATCCGAACCATTGGCAAACGAAACTGACACATCGGCGTAGGCTAAAGCAACAGAATCATTCAAGCCATCACCGACAAAGGCAACAGTTTTACCAGCCAACTTTAAGTCGCGAACAATCGCTGCTTTTTGTTCAGGAAACGCCTGAGCGTGGACTTGTGTTGACGGAATCCGTAGCTCTTCTGCTACCATTTTAGCTCTTTGCGGGTTATCTCCGGTTAATAAATGAATTTCGCGACCTGAAGCGACCAATGCTTGGATTAAAGCCGGGCTTTCGGGACGTAGGGGGTCAGCATATTGAATCACCCCAGCCAGTTCACCGTCACAAGCGACATAAATTAAAGATAGCCAAGCGGAGGTTTTTGATTGGTCTTCTAAATGGCAAATCTCTTGTAAGGGGAAGGTTTTTGTATCTAAGCCGCTTAAATCCACCCCTTCTTGCACTAAAAAGCGTTCACTCCCCACTAACACTGCTTTTCCTTCAATTGTGGCGCGAATCCCTAAGCCCACTTCGTAGTTCCACTCGTCACGACGGGGAATTGTCAGATTTTGGTTTTGGGCATAATGAGTAATGGCTTCTGCCACCGGGTGGGCGATCCGTTGTTCCGTTGCTGCTGCTAACCTTAAAACTGCTTCGGGTTCCATTCCTTCGGGTACAGTTTGAATCCCAACGACCGTTAATTCCCCTTGCGTTAGGGTTCCCGTTTTGTCAAAAACCACTGTATCGACGGCAGCTAATTGTTCGATGGTGCGTCCACTGCGGACTAAAATCCCATGACGGGTGTTATGGTTTAAAGCCCCTAAAAAGGCGGTGGGAATGGAAACTCGGATGCCCGTGACAAAATCTAAAGTGAGAATTGACGCTGCCCTTGCCGGTTCTCTGGTGATGGCAAGGACGACACTGGCTAAAATAAAGGACGGCACCACTAATTGATCGGCAAGTTGCGCTGCATAATTTGCCATCCGTGTATCGTGGACGGGCGCTTTTTGCAGGAGTTCCAGACTTGCCGCCGCCCGAGTTTGTTCACCAACGCGATCGGCACGCAGGTAAAGCTGTCCGGAACGTACCAGCGTTGAGGCATACACAACCGTTCCGGCTTGAGCAACAATGGGCATGGCTTCCCCGGTGAGTTGCTGTTGGTCAACGGTTGCCGAACCTTTCAAGACGACTCCATCTACGGGAATTTGCTCTCCCGGATAGACAATGACCGTTTCGCCGAGTTCAACGCGATCGCTGCTAATTTGAACCGGTTTGCCGTCTCGAATCACCCAAGCATAATGACCAATCGCATCCAGGAGGTCATCCGTTTGGGTAGCAGTGGAACGGGCGGTGCGATCGCGAATCAAATCCCCCAATTCATGCAAAGTAATGACTAAAGCGGGGGTCACTAACTTCCCTTGACCATAGCTCAACCCCAAGGCCACTAAATCCAAACAATCAATGTTGAGTTTTTGATCGCGCCAGAGACTAATGCTGGCTCGTTTGACAATCGGTAAAGTGAGCACGACCAAACTTGTCCAAGCAATGGGGCGTAACCAAAGCAATCGGCTACGATGGCTTAACCAACTCGCGATCGTGGTGAAAATGGGTAAAGCGAGACTCGACCAGTTTTCCGTTTTTGAGGGCGGTGGTGGCGCCGGCTGGGGGGAAACCGGCTGAGCGGTTGCTGCTTTGTTAATTAATGCGGTTAAACGAGTTGCCTCTTCTGAGAGAGAGGTTCCGGCAGAGCGATACTGAATCGCGATCGAAGCTGCTGCACCATTGACCCTTACCTGTTTAATGCCAGGTTGTTCCAATAAGAATTGTTGTAAAGTTACCGCATAATCTAAGTCATCACTTAAGCGATCAATGCGAAATCTTGCCCGACCCGGCAGATGATGCACTAAATGAGGTAAACCGCGATCCGTTTCGATAGTTGGTGTAGCAACGACGGCTAAGGAATGTTGCAAAGAGATACCCTCCTTAAATTTGGAGTTTATTGCGTGAGTGCTTCGGCAGATTGTTGTTCTTGTTGAACTGTATTGATCAGGCTCATTAAACGCAGTCCTAACTCCCATTCTGAAAGCCCTTGATTTTTATAATGAATGGCAATGGAAGCAGCCGCCCGATTAATCCGCACCTGGGTGACATATTCGTCTGCATTAAGCGCCTCTTCTAACGCCTGAGCAAACTCGTTATCAATCGCCAGTTGAGGCATCCGTAACCGCACTCGTCCTGGAACCGCGTGCGCGATCGCGTAACCTTGCAGATTCATTTCTCCATCCGTGGTTTCTTCTTTTTGCGGAGACGATTCAGTTTCTGCAGTCAGTTGTGGCGCTTGTTCTTTCAGTTGCGTAAAGACTTGACGCACGACACTGGCAACTAACAAGTTCACTAATAACGCATTTGCCCCGCGCAGTTGAAAACGACTGGTCACAAATAATCCAATCACGACCGGCAGAATCGTTTCCACTTCGCCATGTTCTCTTAAAAATGACCCGACTTGAGAAGCAGCATCTTCTGGAGAAACATTATTCAAGTCGTTATTGGCTGTGGTTGTGGTCATTGCTCAAACAATCTCCTTTTTAGTTAATCACAAGTTGGGTTAAATTGATTAAATGTTAATGATTTTTTTGACAATCGTGTAGAATTACTGCATATTTAATTCCCGTTGCGTTAGATTGATCCACTTCTTTTTCCGAAGCATTCGTGCTATGAATTTGTGCCTTAGTCAGTTTAGAAGAATCGGAAGATTGCGGGTCTTCTTCATCAATCCATTCATAGAACTCAATGGTATCGGGATTGCAAAACGTGCAGCCATCACAATGGTCAGGAATGGGTAACTGGCGGACTCTTCCTTTTTGCACTAATTTCTTCAGCATTTGCCGGAGCGCATCTCCATCCATGTGAAAATGCAGCTCCATTTCTGCCAAAGAAACCCGATGATATTCGAGGACAAAGTTTTGTAGTTCCTTTAAAATCATTAGTATAACCTACTCTAAATTAGCAACAATTTTTGTGCGAGGTTGATCTGATGTTAGAAAAATTAAAACAAGCTCTGGAAGAAGCTCTGGAAGATGAATATAAAGCACGAGCAACTTATCAATTAGTACTGCAAAAGTTTGGCAAGATTCGACCCTTTGTGAATATTCTTCAATCAGAGGAACGACATATTCAAGCCTTATTTTCTTTATTTCAAAACTATCAAATTCCCATTCCCGTTGATACTTGGAAAGACCGAGTGGAAACGCCCGATTCGGTCTGGTCAGCTTGCGAAGCTGGCGTGCAAGCAGAAATTGAAAATGGGGAAATGAAGAGCGCGATTGCTGGCAATGACAGAAGCATATCCGGATGTCCAGCGGGTTTTTTTGAATTTACAACGCGCCTCCCAAGAAAATCATTTACGGGCTTTTCAACGGTGTGTGCAACGATCAGGAAACGCCCCAATTCCTCTAGATCAAGGAAGAGGGCGATGTTACGGGGGTCGAGGCGGAAGAAGACATCGCTGCAGTTAAGATTTTATTCCTCTCAACTATTTTGATGTCTTGCCACCAGAGCACCGACCTAATTCAATGACATTTAGTTGTTGTGTTTGATCTGGGCTGTTGGTTGGGTTCCCGTGAAAGCAAGCTGGGATTGCGAGATAACTTGAGAGAGAAAATCACTCCTGCCATTACAACGACGCCACCGATAATCCACGCCAGAGAAAAACCAGGATGCTGAGAAAAGGTAGCAATTTGATAAAACATACTCGCCACCCAGTAGCCTAACCCAGTGGTCCAACCGGCAGCTAAAATAGTCCAACCGAGATTGGTTTCACGGTAGATTGCCCCCGTTGCCGCCACACAAGGAAAGTACATCAGTACGAAAAGTAAATAAGCAAAAGCTGCAGCATTCGTATTAAAGCGTTGTGACATCTGTCCAAAGGTTCCCACAGCGATTCCTTGTTCAGCAGCAGCCGTGGTTGGATCTTGCACTTCACCCACACTTAAGCCCAACGGATCGAGCAATTGATTGCCCAAATCAGCTAAATTAGCGGGAATACTGGCAAAAGCTGCACCAATACCACCCCAAAAACGAAAAGGCTCTTCGGCTTCTGCTGATTCTGATGCGGCTGCCTCTTCTTGCGCCAACTGACCGTAAAGGGAATCCAGGGAACCGACCATCGCTTCTTTGGCAAACACACCCGTAAAAATGCCAACGGTTGCGGGCCAATTTTCTTGAGTAACGCCCATGGGAGAAAAGATCGGGGTTACGGCTTGGCTAGTGGCGGAGAGGACAGAATTTTTACTGTCTTGTTGACCGAAAGAGCCATCGGTGCCAACGGAATTTAAGAAACTCAAAACCAACACCATCAGGATAATCACTTTACCCGCTCTGAGTAAAAACCCTCTCAGTCTGTCCCAAGCCCGGATCATCACGCCTTTTGGCTTCGGAATGTGATAAGGGGGTAATTCCATCACAAAAGGAGCCGCTTCCCCTTGCATAATGGTATTTTTCATCACAATCCCAGTAAAGATGGCTGCGCCAATCCCGATCAGATAAAGACCAAACACCAAGTTTTGTCCGTTACGCGGGAAGAAGGCAGCAGCAAATAGCGCATATACTGGTAATCTTGCCCCACAAGACATAAACGGGTTCATCATGATCGTCATCAGCCGATCGCGCTTATTTTCTAAGGTTCGCGTTGCCATAATGGCAGGGACATTACAGCCAAATCCCACCAGCATCGGCACAAAGGCTTTCCCGGGCAAACCAATCAAGCGCATTACTTTATCCATAACAAACGCTGCTCTTGCCATGTAGCCGGAGTCTTCCAGAATAGAAAGAATGACAAAGAGTAAGCCAATTTGGGGGATAAACGTTGCTACAGTTTGCACACCGCCACCGAACGAGGTGACAAAGCCAATGAGTAAACCGGGCGCACCGATTCCTTCCAACCAGGCTTGTGGCGCATCGACAAAGACTGTTCCCACGGAAATATCAAAGAAATCAATAAACGTTCCTCCGATATTAATGGCAATGAAGAACATCAAATACATCACCCCTAAAAACAGGGGAATGCCAATCCAACGGTTGAGAACAAATTGGTCAATTTGATCGGATTTGGTGTTGCTCACCTGCCGTTTCTGTTTAACCGCATTTTGGATTAAACTGCGGATAAAGCCATAGCGACTGTCGGCAACAATAATGTCGATGTCTTCGTGCAAGAGTTGGTGGATCTTCCGCCGATTTTCCACCACAATCTGATCCAGCTCTTTACCTTTGAGTTCGGGGGCAACGCGGTCTTCGTATTCGAGTAGGTTCAGCGCCACCCAACGGGTTGAAATCTTACGATTATTCCCTTTTGCCTGGACTAACGGTTCAATTTGATTGAGCGTATCTTCAATGACAGCCGGGTAAGCAACCACAGTGGGCAGGTTCCCCGGATTATCAACGAATTCATTAATGCGACTTCTGAGCAGATCAATGCCTTCTCCCAAAAACGCACTAATGGGAATGACAAAACAACCCAATCGTTGGGAAAGAACCTCCGTATCAATATCAAGTTCGCGATCGCGCGCCACATCCATCATATTGAAGGCAGCGACCATGGGGACGCGCATCTCCATAATCTGTGTGGTGAGATAAAGGTTCCGTTCCAAGTTAGAGGCATCAACAATATTAATCACCAGATCCGCCTCTCCAGACATGAGATAATCTCGCGCAATAATCTCATCGAGTCCAGACCCTTCTTCTTCGCCATCGAGAGAATAGACCCCTGGTAAATCAATTACGGTCACTTCCGTGCCATCGTATTGATATTTTCCTTCTTTGCGGTCAACGGTGACCCCTGGCCAATTGCCAGTCCGCTGGTTCGTACCCGTGAGATCGTTAAAAAGAGTGGTTTTGCCACAATTGGGATTGCCAATTAAAGCGATTGTCTGTTTTTTCATATTAGTCACTAGTCATTGGTCATTGGTTCAGTTAATCCTTGCTGCTGTGTCTGCTAAGGCAATTCCTCGACAACCAGTGCTGCTGCTTCGTCTTTACGCAGACTTAATTTGAAGCCCCGCACCAAAATTTCGACAGGATCACCCAGGGGTGCAACGCGAGTCACAGTAAACTCTGTACCAGGGGTAAGCCCCATTGCCAATAGTTTCTGCTTATAGGCTTTCTTCGCCGCATCATCCATTTTTTCAAAGCGAGCCACTTTTCCTTGTTGATGAACTTGCAAATCTTTCAATGTTGTTTTTTGAATTTCCATCTCATTAACCTCTTCCACTTCCACCAGATAATCAAAGGGTTGATCGGAGACGAGAATCCGCTTTGCCATTCCGTCATCGATCCCAATACGGGTCTCCCCAACCCCAACCACAATATTTCCCGCCAGATTCTGCAGAACTTTAATTTTCATCCCCGGTGCCAACCCCATCCCCACCAGACGATTCACCCCATCTTTGCTTTTATAGCCCGCAATCCAAAGCTGGTTACCCACTTGCGCTTTTGCCAGTGGCATGATGGTGCGTTCCTGACGATGGTTTTCCCCTCCGCCGTGATGACGGTGTCGTCTTTGTTGTTGATGGTGCGGTTGGTGAGGCATAATTTTGCGTCCTTACTTACTGCAAGTTTCTGAATGAGCTAGAGATTACTAAGTTCTAGTAATCTCATTTGTGTGCTGGGAGTTGAAAGAAAATCTCAAAAAAGTTTTCAATATAGTTGAAAACTTTTATTATTTATCAACCTATCATTAGTGATATCACAATCGACTGTATACGTAAGCATGAGTTAAGGAACATTTAACCTTCCGCAAAGCAAATGCTTGAAAGCTTTAAGTAATGTATCAAGTTTGACAGTTTGTCTTTTGACGATCGCAAAAAGCCTCCCTTACGGTTTTCCTAGGAGACACCTCCCATGCCTTTCTTGCCGAAACTGTCGGCTTAATCGATTCCTAATAACTCAGTGGCGGGATGAAACAACGAGTCAATCTTGCCAGTACATTTGTCTGTGACGGCTAGTACCAATGGCGCGATCAACTGAACAATCTTTAGTGGCTTTACCGCTATAAACATACTGAATATGCAGCGCGAGGCATTACAGAGTATTGGATTATTGATCCTGAAGAACAAAAAATGACCCTTTGCCTTCTTTTAAAACTGACCAACTACATAGTTGGGCTGGGAAAAGACCAAACCTTGAACCCCTACACTTCAGCTTGCAACTCCTTCCTGCTCAAGAGAGAGTTAAGACTGCTTTGGTAATTGTGTCGAATGAAAGATGCAGGGAAATTTAAACGAGAGTAAATTAACACATAAGCTGGCGCAGTCAGCAACCTTTGGCTTCCAACCATCATTGTCCAGCCGAGTTACCGATGCACCAGCATAGTTACATATATCAAAATTAGACGAGTTTGGAAAGAAGTTATGACAATTGCTTTACGAGAAGATATCATGTATATCTTACTGGAAAAAATCGGTCAATCTGCTTACGAAAGCAATGAAGGCAAGGAAGTCTCTTTTACCGAAACAGATTTTGCTGGTCGAGACATTACGCAAGCAGATCTCCTGGGGCATTTAGATTATCTCAACCAAAAAGAATACATCGAAGCCGAATTTGAAGGCAATGCCTATGCCACGCAAGAAGATGTTCCTGATGTGGTTAATCCAGAACAAGTAGAAGAATTTCGCGTTGCCAATACACTGGGAGCAGAAGATGGTCCACTTCCCCATCTTATTCAGTTTAAACAAGCCAAGTTAACAGAAAAAGGAAAACAGATGTTGAAAAATATGGCAGAAAAGAGACCTGAAGCCTTAAAAAAAGGACCGACTAGTCCGATTGCTTCTGAGAACCAACCTTTCTTAGAAAAGGTGAAAATTAAAGCTGGGGTTGATGATATCTTTGATGCCAGAGATCTTTCCGAAGTTGTGTTTCGCAGTATGCGCGACTTAATGACGACAGAAGCAGCGGATCGTGTTTTTGAAGAACTCAAAGGAGAAAAGGCGGCAACCAGTG
>JAAANX010000081.1 GCA_009909085.1 Cyanobacteria bacterium GSL.Bin1
GAAATCCACTAATAAATACCTCCTTCAGTCTCCTCTAACAAGGAGCGATTATTGTTATAAGTGAGCATTAAAAAGCAAGGGTAAAGCACTTCATCTCTACAGCACAGGTCTTAAGCGAGAACCTGTGGACCGGGTGTTCAGAGAGGGCTGCTTTCCGAACAGAGCTGGAAGGCAATATCGCTTCCATAGATTTTGTTCTATCAAGATTTAAATCTCTATGTGTTTAAGTATATCCTGAAAGGCACAGATTTTTGCGCTTTTTAATGTGGATTTGAAACACAATGTCAAATTCAAATTATAAGTTTTTCTTAATATTTATTTGGCAATCCCCGGCTCTGGTTAATGTAATGTTTACAATGCCGGTTTTTCAGTAGCCCTGGAAATTCTGCATGATATTGGGACACCAACCAATCCTCCCCAATGTCGCGGTTATTCTGCTGGACGAACGGAGGGTATGATTCAAACAAAAAGAACTCGTCACTAGGTGATTAAAAAAGCGAAACAGCTAGAATCTGCTTCACTGATTACGGTTTAATCAGGCTCATCATTGAGAAAAAATTCGCGAGTGCCAATCGCGAATCATTTTGCTGCTTGTCCAAAGTCCAACAGGATTAGGATCTCCGAGTTTAGTTTGAGTTTGAGGTCAAATTAATAGTGACTGCCCGATTTGCGGTATTGAATTGCCGTCATGCCTTGGTTTTCTAAAACTTCTCCCCGATCAACCGTGGCATACAATAAAATATGATCGCTGCTGCCTTGAGCGAGTGTTTCAGCAAAGGCTAAACGATTTTGAACGGTACATTCTAAATACGCCAAACCCTCTTCAATGATTAGGCAGCCATTACTTGCGCTTTGGGTGGTGACGGAGTCAAAGGAATGACTGATTTGCTCTGAAAAAAGTCTTCTGATAGTTCGCCCTTCCTTGAGAATATTTAACACGAATTGATCCCCCGGTTGAGCGATTAAGTGATGACTTTGTTCTTGAGAAATGGCAAGCATGATACCAGGAGGATTAAAGGTTGCTTGCGATACCCAAGAAATTAAAACACCGCGATGCTGATTATCCTGGCAAGTGGTGAGAACACATAACGACCCGACAATTCTTCCCACAGCTTGTTCAGTGCGATCAATTTTGGTTTCGGTAATCCCTTGGCGAGGAGTCCGCAGTTTTTTTGTCTTTTTCAGGGTTTGGGTAAATGTTTTTCCGGCAAGTTTCCCCTGTTCTAACATGGCAGCAGTGGGACTAAAGCGAACGCGGATTGGTTCAAAGCCAAAGCTGTAATGGGCATCCCGCAGTTTATTTTCTAAGATATCAATGGCTTCTCCACTCCAGCCGTAAGAACCAAACACCCCTGCTAATTTAGTTTTTGTCGCATTGGCGAGAATAATCCCTAACGCGGTTTGAATTTGGGTGGGGGGATGACCGCCTAAAGTTGGAGAACCGATAATAAAGCCATCACAGGTTTGAATCGCTTCGGTAATTTCTTCAGAAGAGGCAAATTCACAATTGATTGATTCTACTGCAACTTGTGACTGAATCAAACCATCCGCGATCGCGTTGGCAATCGCTGCTGTGCTACCATACGCTGAAGCATAGAGTAGGGCAACTTTCAGTTCTTGCTGGCTTTGTTCTTGGCACCACTGCTGATAGTCATAGCGAAACCGACTGAGACTATATTTAATTAAAGGACCGTGGGCGGGAGCATAAATTTTGCTGGGAAGGGGCGTAAACTTAGCGATCGCGGTTTCTAATTGTTTGCTTTGGGCGGCATGAAGACAATCAAAATAGAAACGACGGTCTTGATCCAATTGTTTCCAATTCTCATCAAAAATCGCTTCGCCACAACAATGCGCCCCAAAAAATTTGTCAGTATAAAGGATTTGGGTTTGCGGATCGTAAGTGCATAATCCATCCACCCAACGCGGTGTGGGAACACTCAGAAATTTTAACTGATGTCCTTGTCCTAAATCTAAAGTATCTTGATCTTTAATGATTTGAATTTGAGTGGTTTCTAAGGTATCTTTGAGGGCATTGAGCGCCGGTTTAGAACAAACAATTTTCGCTTGTGGGGCTTTTTCAACTAATGCTTTTAAGGTTGCCAAGCGATTGGGATTGACGTGCTGTAAGATAATGTAATCTAACTGTCGCCAATCCAAATTCTGTTCTAAGGTTGCTAAATAAATTTCGGTAAACGATTGTCCAGGGGGATCAATAAGAGCAATTTTTTCGGCTTGAATGAGATAAGAATTGGAGGTAGTTCCTTTTTGCCGAGAATACTCTACTTCAAATTTTAATTGTTCCCAAGCGCGCGATCGCAGCACTTTTGTCTTCGTTCCAATGTCTGCAACTTGCACATCTCTCGGCTTGACAGGGGTAGCAGTTTGTACCATGATTAATGACTCCTAAATTCTACTATTTGCAGTGTTCTCTTACCAATGACCAATAACTAATGACTAATGACTAATGACTAATGACTAATGACCAATGACTAATGACCATTTTCATTTGTCACATTGACAGATCTTTGTTTGTGTCGTTCCGATATTTTTTGTTCTGGATCAACCCCTTCAAACGTGGGAGGTAGCCAAACTCGAACCACTAACAAAACGGATAAAACTAATAAGAAAGAACAAGTAGCTAAAACCTGACTCCAAGGAATATCGAGAATTCCTTTAACAATGATTTCTCTTAAAACTGAGACAATGGAAACTTCGACAGCAACGCCAATGGAAACGCGTCGTTCCTGCAAGTAAATAATTAGAAGGCGAAACAGTTCGACTAAGATGAGGACAAATAAAATATCAGAGGTAACTCTTGGAAAGTTTAAAGGCGGTAGCAAGGAGACAAACATCTCCCGCAACTGAATTGCCATAAAGCTAAATAAGCCAATACACAGAGAGATAATAATCAAGTCTTGGACAAATTCTAAAACTTGAATGACGCCACTGTTATTAAGCGATTTATGCCAGGGAATTTGGGAAGAGTTAATCATTTTTTGCATTGGCTTTCGTTGTTCGTAGTTTGTTATTGGGGATTGACGTTTGAACGTTTGGCTTAATAATAATTACCCACTTTGCGATGATGGACTGCCGTTAATCCCTCGAATTTTGAGACTCTTCCCCCTTCGACTTTGCTATAAATAATCCAGTGATCACTGCATTCTAAACGTCTGGTGACTTGACATTCTATATACGCTAAAGACTCAGCAATAATCGGGGAACCATTATTTGCCGGAACGGTTTTAATCCCTTCAAAGCGATCCGCGCCAGGGGGAAATCGTTTCAGAAAATGTTTAATTAAATGTTGATAATTCCCTTCTTCTAGAACGTTCAAGACAAAGCGATCGCTGCTTTGTAAAAAAGATTCAATGGCGCGATCTTTTGCCACCGCAATGGCGACGCCCAACGGATTCAAACTGGCTTGCATCACCCATGAGGCAATCATCGCACTGTTAATTTCCCCTTTTTGAGCAGTAATAATATATAAACCGTTACTGATGCGACCAAGGGCTTTCTGTAAACTATTGTCAATCGCTTTAATTTCTTTCACGTTTCGATCGCGCGTTAGCCATTGTCCTAAATCCGTTCCTGCTTCCTCGCAAACTTGATGGAGGGCACGATCCGGTGCGGCTTTCACTAAAATTGGGGCAAAGGCTTCGGTGAGTCCAATTTCTTGAAACTGATTCCGTAACGGATAAATCGGTTCATCTTCACCCCCACCGGCTTCAAAAAGACCAATGGTCTGTTTGCCGTGGACTGCTGCTAAAACAGTGTTTAGGATTTGATGGGCTTCTGGATCTGATTGCGCGGGCATCCCCAGCACTAAGCCCCTAGCCTGTTCCACTAACTCTCGCACTTCTTGCGGTTCGGTATCGTTCCAATTCACCAGTTCTACCGCAACGCCGGTTTTGGTAATTCCCTGCGCGATCGCGCGCGCGAGATCATCACTATACCCATATTCAGAATAAAACAGAGCGACTAACGTATCCGTTTTCGTTTGCGCTTTACTCCAGTCGTGATAGCGATTGACTAATTCTGAACGATGGTATTGTAATAGGGGGCCATGTCCCGTGGCAATTTGACCGACATCCAGTTTGCCCATCCGTTTGATCGCTGCTAACACTGAACGGGCATTGGGCTTCATCAAGCAATCGTAATAATATTGAAAGTCCGCCTCAATCAGTTCCAAGTTCTCGTCATACGTTGGTTCGTCGCAATAGTGCATCCCAAACGCATCGCAGGTGTAAAGAACTTGGGTTTTGGAATCATAGGTGAAAATAGTATCGGGCCAATGTAAGTTCGGTGCAGAGACAAATTCCAACTCGTGTCCGTTTCCGAGATCAACGCGATCGCCGTTTTTCACAATTTGCGATTGAAATGGCTGATGCACCATATTTTCCAGAAACTGAATTGCCACCTTCGCCCCAATAACAGTGACCTGGGGAGCCATTGCTAAAATATCTTGGACTAAACCGCTATGATCGGGTTCGGTATGACTAATAATTAGATAATCCAGTTCTGCGGGATCAATTAAATTACGGATTAAATCCAAATAAAGTTGGCGAAACTTGACATGAGAGGTGTCAACTAAAGCCAGTTTTTCCCCTCGAATAATAAAAGAATTGTAAGTGGTTCCATTTTCTAAGGGAAATTCAATATCAAAGCGTTCACGATCCCAATCTAGACAACGAATTGCAGTCGTTTCTGCGGCAATTTCCGTAGTTTGTAACGTCAGTCTCTGAGTCGATGCAGAAGATTGCTGAGAATTAATAAGTCCAACCATAGATCACTCCTTGTTCAAGTCTTAAACGCTGTATTGATCCAGTTGTTATTTAGCAATAGCAACTGACATCTTGTCCGCATTCATCCGCTAAGTAGCACAAAGCGCGAAATCTTAACCCGATTAACTCTTCGTAGAGGGGATTAAGTTTACACAGGGGGGGAATATGACCAATTTTGCGTCCAAACAGATAAATATCCTGTTCAAAAGGACATTGCATTGGGATTAATCGACAGATGAAATGCGCTGTTGATTCCTGGCGAATTTGTAGCCGATTCAACTGTTGGCGCAGGGGAAAAAGCCAATCTCTGGCGGGGTGGGTTGCTTGTTGCTGATTGAGTAGAAAATAAACCATAGTTAACGTTTTCAGAAAATCTATAACTACAGTTTATCTATAGAGATTTTAATATGGCAATCTATTTCAATATCAAAATTATTGATGATTAATAACTTTTGCTTAACTCTTGAAGACCTTTAAAATAAAAAATCCCATCCTCACTAAAGTTCCGGACCTTGAGGCGTGGGATTAACATTCAGGGAACGCTTTTTTTAAACTGACGTGAGCGAGAACTCCCCCATCTAGAGATGGGGGATGAAAGCGAACTTACAACGAAGTCCAATTTAGTATTATGATAATATTGGTTGCGACCCACCCGAACGTATGGACTATCAGACAGCCTAACTTCAAAGTAAAGCAAGCATTAGCTTTCGGCGCAGAAACATCGTCAGATCGGGAAAAGAAGCATGACCGCTGGTCTGTAGGTTACACCCTACTGTAAAAGAAGCTCCAAGTAATGCTTGTCGAAAAGAAATATACTCCTTGGGAAGCAGGGAGTCTGCCTGTGGACGCGGTGTAAGACCAATACCAGCTTGGCACGGTGGAGGCGACGGCGGATGAAGCGGGAAATCCCGAAGACGAATAAAACCGTCCTTGACTCAAGAAGTTGGAAGCCCCAACTTCAGCGAAGCAAGTTGGGCTACTTCACTCGTTAATGTCTCGCATCGGCTAAAACCGCATAAAAGGGGTCGCTTCCTCCCATCCCCAACATTTGGAAAATAGCAGGAACAGACGGTTGCTTTTGAATCACTTCCGGTTCGCTAAAGCCACCCGCCACTTTGAAATATCGCTTCACTAACTCCACTCGCATCGCTTCACTACTATCGCGCCAAGCAGAAATCGCTTTTTGATAAAACATCCGATTGGAAAAACTAATGATCGCGATCCCACCGGGTTTTAAGACGCGATGAATCTCTTGAAAAATTTCTTCAGGATATTGGAGATACTGCACCGAAACGGCATTTAAAACGGCATCAAATTCTTGATCGGGGAAGGGAAAGGTGCGATTTTCATTCAAATTTTGGACAAAGTAATGATCTAGGCGGGGGTTACGGGCGAGTTCTTCCTCGTTCATCCCATGTCCTTCCACATGAGCAAATTTTATGTCATCGGGAAGATGAGACACCCAACTACTCATCATGTCAAGAATGCGAGTATTGGGCTGGAGTCGTTCCCGATAGAGTTGACTTAATTGATCAATAAACGGTTCATCCACATGAGTCACTAAGCGTGGGATGGCATAGAAGTCATTATCACTATTAGGATCAAGTTTTTGGCGTTGTTCAGGTTGCAGTAACATGAGCAAGGGCTTAACATTCCTTTACACTTGTATTGTATCCAGTTTCAGAAGCGGTTAATCCACTAAACCCAAAACACTCGCCAGTAAGGCTTTTTGCGCATGCATCCGATTTTCTGCTTGTTGCCAAACGCGCGATCGCGCTGACTCTAAAACATCTTCTGTAATTTCTTCTCCTCGATGAGCCGGTAAACAATGTAAGATAATTGCTTCGGGAGAGGCTAAATTGACCAATTCTTCATTCACTTGAAACGGTTGAAACACCGGTAACCGTTCCGCTGCTAAATCTTCTTGTCCCATACTTGCCCAAACATCAGTGTAGATGACTTCGACACCTTCCACTGCGGCTTTCGCATCATCGGTGAGGGTAATTTCCGTTCCAGGTTGGGCAAGGCGTTTCGCTTGTTCCACAATTGCAGGATCGGGTTGATAAGTTACTGGGGTGGCAATGCGAATATTCACCCCAGCTAACGCACAGCCTAACAACAGGGAATGCGCTACATTATTCCCATCTCCGAGATAGCTCAACGTTAATCCCTCTAGCTTCTGAAACTGTTCTTGCATCGTCAGTAAATCCGCTAAAATTTGGCAGGGATGGGACAAATCACTTAAGGCATTAATCACTGGGATATCGGCGTACTCCGCAAACTGTTCGATATCTTGTTGGGCAAAGGTCCGAATCGCGATCGCGTCTAAATAACCCGCTAAAACCCTGGCGGTATCTTGAATCGGTTCCCCTCGTCCCACTTGCATCGCTTGCGGGTTCAAATCAATCACCTGACCGCCCAAATGATACATCGCCACACTAAAAGAAACTCGCGTCCGTGTCGAAGCCTTATAAAATAACAGCCCTAAAACTTGATTGGCAGCAGAACGCGGACAATATCCAGTTTTCAACTTGTGGGCTAAGTTTAAAAGTGTTTCTAATTCGTGAGCGGTTAGGTCGGCAAGGCTAAGTAAATTTCGTCCCTTCATTCTGACTTTAAGTTGTTGTTAAATGGATGTTGTCTCTTCTACCCTTGCCAAGGGGGAGAGCGGTAAAGGTTTGAACCTCATCCCGTCAAATCAAAGATTATGACGGGAGATTCCCATTTAGACTCTTATCTAGGCTATTGCCCCCGACAGACCGCCATGACTGGGCTGTTTCACCACGGGCGCACCGACCGCAGTTAATGCTTCGACAAGCTCAGCAACACCACGTTTCATTACCACTTCAGCAGCAGCGACATCACGATCTTGCTCATATCCGCATTCAGAACAGATGTGGAGACGTTGGCTCAAATCTTTCTTGCCTGTGTTGACTCCGCAGTTGGGACAAACTTGGGAAGTGTAATCTTTGTTTACCTTGGCGAAATATGTATCTGTTTTGGCGCAGATCTGCTCCAGAATCGTGAAGAACTGACCCAATCCCATATCGAGAGACTGCTTACCAAACATCCCTCTGCTCCAAGCAGTGAAGTTGATCTCTTCGACAAATATCATTCCTGAGCTAGTACAGAGTTGATGAGCAAGTTTGAAGTGGTAATCTTTACGCTTGTTGGCTACCTTTTCGTGAAGTCGTGCAATCCTCTTCTGTAGCTTAAGGTATTTGTTAGAACCTCGTTTCTTGTTCCGTCGTCTTCTTTGCAGTAATTCAATCTGGCGTAGAACGTGATCAAGGAACTTGGGTCGCTTTACCCTTAAGCCGTCCGAGGTTGCTATCATGCTTTTTATTCCCACGTCGATCCCGATGGCGTGACCATGAGGTTGGGGCGTTGGAAGATCTACATCAAGTTCAAGAGCTAAGTTGACGTAGTAGCCAGACCCTTTCTTCACAATTTGAACTTGTTTAATCTTGAACCCGTCTGGAATATTCCTAGATTTAACGAACCTTACCTCTTTAAGCAAAGGCATCTTAATCTTGTTGCCTTGAACTTCAATCTTGTTGCTAATCAGGTTAAAAGACTTCATCCGCTTCTTAAAACGCGGAAACCCTTTCCCTTTAGCTCTCATGTCATTAAAAGCACGGTCAAGTTTCCTTAACGTCTGTTGCATTGCTTGAGCATTTCCAGATTTCAGAAACGGGTTCGTCTTCTTAGCTTGAGTTAGATTAGCCGATTGAGTGTGATAGGTGGGATATTCAAACGGTGGTACGATATACTCAGACTGGATTGAACACGCATTAATCTGACAACTACGGCTGTTAGACCAGAGCTTGCGCTCGGCTAACGCATGATTCCAGACCGACTTACAGACACAGAGGTTAAGTTCAATCTTCTCGATCTGTTCTTTGGTTGGAATGATTTTGTAGTTGTACCTCAGATTCAGCATTCTACCTAGTTTGAGTAATTAGCCTCATTGTCGCACAGAATTTTACAAACTGCAAAGGCTACTTGTAAATGTCCTGATTCATGAGGGGCTGGGTGCGGAATGCGATTCCGTCCTCACCTTCGCTCCGGCTTGAACGCCCCATCTACCCATCAAATCAAAGATTATGATGGGAGTCTTCTTCAGGACGCTAGATAATTATAGACTTCAATTTCAAACTTCAGCATCCAATCAATTGAGTGATTCTACTCACGATACAGAGTTTCGATGCCAAAATTTGCTAATCTGTGGGAATAGCTTTGGGAACGGGTAGTTAGCGTATGAGTGTAGATATTCAAATTGGTCAAGGAAAAACCGCGCGTCGCGCCTATGGAATTGATGAAATTGCACTAGTTCCGGGACGACGCACACTAGATCCCAGTTTACCGGACACGACCTGGCAACTGGGCAATCTAACACGAGAAATTCCCATCATCGCCAGTGCAATGGATGGCGTGGTGGATGTGAAAATGGCAGTTTTGCTTTCAGAATTGGGAGCCTTGGGCGTATTAAATCTGGAGGGGATTCAAACCCGCTACGAAGACCCAAAGCCGATTTTGGACCGCATTGCTTCTGTTGGGAAAACCGAATTTGTGGGCTTAATGCAAGAATTGTATGCTGCCCCCATTCAACCGGAATTAATTAAAAAGCGCATCAGTGAAATTAAATCTCAAGGTGGCATTGCTGCAGTCAGTGCAACGCCGGCAGGTGCTGCTAAATATGGCGATGCGGTTGCTGAAATTGGAGCCGATGTCTTTTTTGTCCAAGCGACGGTGGTCTCAACGGCGCATTTATCGCCGGATGCCGTGATTCCCCTCGATTTAGCCCAATTCTGCGAAAGAATGCCAATGCCAGTAATTCTGGGCAACTGTGTGACAGAAGCCGTGGCTTACGACTTAATGAAAGCCGGAGCTTCTGGCGTCCTGGTTGGAATTGGTCCCGGTGCTGCTTGCACCTCTCGGGGTGTGTTGGGTGTGGGTGTCCCGCAAGCGACGGCAGTAGCAGATTGTGCCGCAGCCAGAGAGCAATATTACCAAGAAACGGGACGCTACGTGCCGATTATTGCCGATGGCGGTCTGGTGACCGGTGGTGATATTTGTAAATGTATTGCTTGTGGTGCTGATGCTGTGATGATTGGTTCGCCTTTTGCTCGTGCGGCAGAAGCCCCTGGACAAGGCTTTCACTGGGGCATGGCAACCCCCAGTCCAGTTTTACCCCGTGGCACACGTATTAGCGTGGGAACAACCGGCAGTGTGAAAGAAATTTTAACTGGACCCGCTCGTCTCGATGATGGGACTCATAACCTGTTAGGCGCATTAAAAACCAGTATGGGAACCTTAGGAGCGAAAAACCTCAAAGAGATGCAACAAGTAGAAGTGGTCATTGCGCCTTCTCTTTTAACCGAAGGCAAGGTTTACCAGAAGGCGCAACAGTTAGGAATGGGTAAATAATTCTGTAACGGTAACACTCCTAATCAAAAACCGAATCCCCCAAAGCTTAACACTGAGGGGGATTTTTCTAATGGAACGACTTGGTCGAATCCTAAGATTCGGAACTGCGTGGTATTTCTCCACTTTGGCTACTCATGGAGACACTACGACCACCGCTCAAGACATCAGCTTCTTTCACAAATCCACTGTAAGCTTCCATGGAGTGTTCCCCAATATCTAAGCCCTGCATTTCTTCTTCCAGACCAACGCGAACGCCCAGAGTTGCTCTCAAAATCCCCCAAACAATGGCGCTAAAGAGCACGGTAAAGCCACCAATGGTTAAAATACCAATAATTTGAGCAACAAAGTTGGCCCCGCCAAAAAGGGCAACGGCTATGGTTCCCCAAATCCCACAGACTAGGTGAACTGAAGTGGCACCGACTGGATCATCAATGTGAATCGCATCAAAGAAGGCGACAGAGAAAACAACAATAATTCCTGCAATTCCCCCGGTGAGGACGGCCCAGGGATAGGGAATCGCATCGCAACCTGCCGTAATTCCGACTAAGCCTGCTAGGATCCCATTGACAATCATGGACAAATCAGGATTCCCGTCTTTAAACCAAGAGGTAAAGGTAGCCGTAATTCCGCCTGCTGCTGCCGCCAGAGTGGTGGTCATTGCAATATAGGTAACATTGGGCGTTGCTGCCAACTCAGAACCGGGATTAAAGCCGTACCAACCGATCCAGAGAATTAAACAGCCTAAGGTCGCTAAACTCATGTTATGACCCGGAATTGCACTAGTCCCCCCATCTTCGCGATATTTACCAGTCCGAGGACCAACGAAAGCTGCTCCCATCAGCGCTGCCCAGCCACCAACAGAGTGAACGACCGTTGAACCGGCAAAATCATGGAAGCCAGCCCCACCGAGAAAGGGAATTTCTGCGAGTAAACCGCCTCCCCAAACCCAGTGTCCGGTAATGGGATAGGAGATCGCTGTTAAGAGCAAGGCAAAGATCAAGAAATCCACAAACTTAATCCGTTCTGCCACTGCCCCAGAAACAATGGTTGCAGCAGTTGCGGCAAAGGCAACTTGGAATAAGAAAGACACTGAAATCGGTAAACCTTCAGGGAAGGGGCTTAACCCGTAAGTCGCGGGGTCACTACTGGAAAGGAAAAACCCTGTAAAGCCCATAAAGCTGGTTCCTGTGCCATACATGAAGGCAAAGCCAAGGGCCCAGTATCCAATTACTGCAATTCCAAAGACGATTAAGTTCTTGGACAGAATGTTGACGGCATTTTTCTGACGACAGAAGCCAGTTTCTAACATGCCAAAACCAGCATTCATAAAAATAACCAGTACGGCACAGAAAAATACAAAAACGGTATCAAGGATGCCTTTGATGACGGCAGGATCGCTCATGTCAACGGTTTCGAGATCAAAGGCGTGCTGAGCTTGAGCGGCACTTTGGGTGACGATCACAATCAAGGCAGCTAAAGGAATACAAGCCAGCCAATAGGGAGAAAAAGAACGAGTAATAAATCGTATGGGTTGTAATAAAGGTGAGTTCCAAAGGGAATACTGATGAGTAATATTTTCTTTCTTTTTTCGTTTCGTTTGAGACATCATTACTGAATTATGTTCCTGATTGAGCAATTAGCAAATCTAGACTTATGCAACAAGGGTTTGAAAAAAGGAGCCAAGTAGGCACTTAACTGTATTTATTCAATTTAATCATCGGAATCGCTCAAATTCTGTATTTTTTGCGTCATCTTTTCTGTATCAAGAAATACATTTCGTCAAACCAAGATAGCAAGAGCATTTCATGGTACAGTATGTTTTCTATTAGTTTTTATATTTACTTTAAACATATTAAATTATTGATTTAAATCAAGTATCATCGAATTTAACCTCGTAAAATTACTGATTTTTTGTAAATTTTTATAAAAGCTTCTGTTGCGTTTTGCTAAGCGAAATCACTAAGCAGTGTGTCAACAACGGCAGCCTGGGCTAACAAGGCAAGGCTAAATTGCTTTAATGTCATCGATTTCAAAATATTGGTAGAACTTATCAGTCACTTCTAGCCAATAAGACCGTCCTTCACGGCGTTTTTGCACTAAGCCCAATTCCACCAATTCTTGCACTTGTTGGTAGGCGGTACTACCTCGCAATTCAATTAAGTCCGTCTGTAAAATCGGGTTTTTGAGCGCGATCGCGGCGAGGGTTCTTAAGGCACCTACGCCTAATTCAGCGGGGACTAAATGATGCAGCAGTTTCTGGTGGTTGGATCGCAATTGTAAGCTATAGCCATTGGGCATTTCTACCACTTCTAAGGCGCTATCGCGATGGGCATAATCCGACATTAATTCTAAGATGGCATCTTCAATTTCAGCGCGATTGCGATGGGCATACTCACTAATGTCTTTAATCGAAAGGGGTTGTCCTTTTAGGTATAAAATGGCTTCAATTTGTGTTGCTAAACGAGGCTCGTTCATTCAATTTTTCAAACTTTATCACTTATAATTGTTGCAAGGGTTTCCAACCGGGTTGCCACAAATCTCGATCTTGTAATTGTTGCGCATTAATCCAAAATCTCACATTCCCATCACAAGAAGCAACCATTTCCGCAAATACCCATTTCCCTTGATTTTTACGGTTCACCACTTCAAAATGTCGCCACCCCCAAGTTTGTTGTTGGGCAGTCCATTTAGAGCCAACTAGGTAGGGAAAATTCTGTTTCTTTGCCATACTTGATCTTGATTAGGTCTAACGTTTTCGATAGATATCTTTTCGATGACCAACTTTAATAATTTCGATGACTAAAACTTTAGAGAAATTTTTAGCTCTTTTTTTGCAGATTGTTTCCATTCAATCTGCTAGGAAGCCATCCTGTTTTAATTCCTTGACCAACGGTCAAAGATTACGCCTTCCTAAACGGAAGGCGTAATCTTTGACTAAATCATCATGAGAAATAGTTGCTTCTTCTTTTCTTTCTGCAATGGTGGCTAAATCTTCTATATCTTCCAGCAATTCTTCAAACTCAGCAATCGGAAGAATAATCGACTTTTTTTCTCCTGTTTGATCAGTAATATATTCTGGATGAAGATCGTTTAAGTTAATCATTTTGGCTTTTGATATTATTTTTTTTAGTCAGACGATCATATAGCAATTCTTATTCTCATGAAGTACATCCTTTATTCCCTGTTCCCTGTTCCCTATTCCCTAAACCGATAATTTTGTACCTCACCCGCTTAGGAAGTGCTATAGATAGAAATAGTAAAAGTATAAGGTGAGAAATGCCCACCTTACACTTGAAGGATTGCTTCTATTTTTGAGCTAACAATTGCGCTACCTGTTTCGCAAAGTAGGTCAGAATTAAATCAGCACCTGCCCGTTTCATGCTGGTCAGGGTTTCCATGACAATTTTTTCCTCATCAATCCAGCCTTTTTCCGCAGCAGCTTTAATCATGGCATATTCTCCGCTGACGTTATAAGCAGCCACAGGCAGATTCGTATTTTGACGAACTAAATGAATAATATCGAGGTAGGCGAGGGCAGGTTTAACCATCACCATATCTGCCCCTTCTTGCACATCGAGTTCTACTTCTGTGATGGCTTCGCGGGCATTTGCCGCATCCATTTGATAGGTTTTCTTATCGCCAAATTTCGGGGCAGAATCCAGGGCATCCCGGAAAGGACCATAATAGGCAGAGGCGTATTTGGCCGAGTAAGCCAGAATGCCCACATTCGTATAACCCGCGTTATCTAAGCCTTGGCGAATGGCACCGACCCGACCATCCATCATATCGGAGGGGGCAACCATATCTGCACCCGCAGCCGCTTGAGAAACAGCCATTTTCACGAGCACTTCTACGGTTTCATCATTAAGAATTTCTCCGGTTTCACTGACAATGCCATCATGTCCTTGATCCGAGAAAGGATCGAGGGCAACATCGGTAATGACAATCATTTCCGGAACCGTTTCTTTAATCGCACGGATGGTTCGTTGGATTAATCCATTGGGATTATAGCTTTCGGTACCCGTGGCATCTTTTTTAGATTCCGGTAGCGCAGGAAAGAGCGCGATCGCGCAAATCCCTAATTTTGACGCTTCTTTGACTTCAGCCAGTAATAAATCCAGGGTGTAGCGATAGCTGCCGGGCATAGAAGGCACTTCGACGCGGCTATTTTCCCCTTCCATGACAAACAGCGGATAAATTAAATCTTCCACATACAAATGGGCTTCCTGCACCATTTTCCGTAAGGCAGCGTTACGGCGTAAGCGACGGGGGCGACGAGGAAGCGAAAGCGATTGGTTCGTTTTGATATCGGGTGTTAAAGAAGAGGTCATAGTCTATTGTCTTAAATCATCTTGTTAGCCTATTGTTGCACTCATCCTGAGCAAATGGATTGGATTATTACAGAGACGAAATGACAGCAGATGTGTTGGTTTGTTCTAAAACCCGATTCAGCTTGCCACTTTGATAACCTTCTAAATCTAAGGTGACAAAAAGAAAGCCTAATTCCTGAAACTTTTGGGTTAATTGCGGCAAGTCCATTTGCATGACAAAGTCTTGAATTTGGTCAGGAGGCAGTTCAATTCGGGCAGTATCGCCAGCGGATCGCACGCGAATCTGATTCCAACCTTGTTGACGTAAATAAACCTCTGCTCTTCCCACTCGTTGCAGTTTGGCGACTGTAATTTCTTCACCATAGGGAAAGCGAGAACTTAAACAGGGTTGTGAGGGCTTATCCCACCACGGTAGCCCTAGCTCTTGCGTTAATCGTCTTACGTCTGCTTTCGTAATGCCAACTTCCGCCAGCGGCGATCGCGCCCCCCGTTCTTTGGCTGCTTGAATACCGGGGCGATAGTCTTGTAAATCGTCGGCATTGACCCCATCCACTACATAAGGATATCCTCTAGCAAGGGCGAGGGGCTTGAGGGTATCGTGCAGTTCACTTTTACAAAAGTAGCAGCGGTTCACCGGATTCGAGGTATAGTTAGGATTTTCCATTTCCTGGGTTTCCACTAACTCATGGGGAATCCCAATCGTTTGGGCTTGGCTTTGAGCGTCGTCTAATTCCTCTGGCAGCAGGGAAGGGGAAACGGCAGTCACGGCTAGTGCCTTGTCGCCCAGCACATCATAAGCGACTTTTGCCACCAACGTGCTATCAATCCCTCCCGAATAAGCGATTAATGCCTGTTCCATCTCTTGGAATAAGCCTTGCAGTTGCTTGAGTTGATCCATCGTTCCATCTTCTTCATCTTTCCTTTCTCCCTACGTTAAACCGCAGCTCTAGAATTGACGACGCGAGAAAATGAGGGTTGCCACTGCCAGCAACAAAATGGTGTACAAAATCCCATAAAGGGCATTACTAAGTAAATCTCCCACATTGGGCAATAAGCCATATACCGCTTCATTCCGAAAGTTGAGACGAGATAAATCCGGGAGAATTAAATACAGTGTCTGGGTAAAGGTTTTCACACTGGCATTATCGCTCAGGTTGCCTAATTCAAGTAAGTCACGGCTAAAATGTCCCACCAGGTAAACACCAAAGGAGAGGAGAGTGGCAAGAATTGAACTGGTGAAAACCCCAAACAGCAGAGCAACTGCCACCAGCAGTGAGAGTTCAATGATCAGATAAAGCAAAGACAGCGCGATCGCGCCGGGAGGATAACTGATACCATTTAAGCTCAGTAAACCAAAGCCAATCACTCCCATCACCGCCACTAAAACCACCAGTACAGCGGATAAGCCCAGATGCTTGCCAATCATTAATTCTGCCCGAGTAATCGGTTTCGGAATTAAAACCAGTACTGTCCGTTTTTCAATTTCCTTATTAATTAAGCCAGTTCCCACAAAAATGGCGACCACTGCACTGAGTAAACCAATCCCTCCTAAACTCAAATCAAGGAGGATTTTTTCATCAGCGCCCACCGAAATTTGGGGGAGTAAACGCAGGGCGATGACCATTAATAAGGCGAAGAAACCAATAAAGTATAAAATCCGATCGCGAATCACTTCCCGAAATCCATTGGCAGCGATCGCGCCCACTCGACCTAAAAACATAGTGATTTTTCCTTGACTCAATTAGCTGCACGAACCCTTGCTACTAACTCTTCAGGTTACCCCAAAACATCGGATGACATTGCACAGCCCCCAATCAATGCGAATAGCTTTTGTCCTGAGCCCGCATTAACAGATTCTTTTCTGAGGGAATCTTTAACTTTGATGCTAAGTTGAAGCATTCGAGCAATTTAATGAAGCGAAAAGTCGGATCAACCAAATAAATCACTTTCCCCTCACGAATCGTGATTCCCTGGCGACTAGAAGCTTGAAACGCATGATGGAGATTGTGCCAGCCTTCACCGAGGGTCAAAAAAGCGACAAAGCCATTATTGCGACTGCAATCATCCGTGAGAAAAGGTTGGTTGCCGACTAGATGGCAGAGGGAGTTAGTGGTTTGTACGCCGTGAAAGAGTAAAGTAGTGCTCAGAAAAAACGCCCCGAGATATTCCATCCCTCCGATTCCGTAAGAAATCCCTGCTAGGGCAAGTACAGGGATAAAATGCCAACGATCAATTAACTTTAAAACTAAATCTCCTTCCACATCTTGCGGTAACTTTTCTGGGAAGAACCGGGGAGATAATAGCCAACCCCATTGCGACCAACAAAATCCAGCGAATCCTTGATTTGGGGTATGAGGGGAATGGGGGTCAAAATCGCGATCAACGTATTGATGATGAGCAAGATGGTGAGCTTTCCACCAACTGGGACCCATTTGCCCTGCCGCCGCAGCAATTATACTACCGAACCAAAGAATAGGCGCTGGAGCATGATAACTTTTGTGCGTGAGTAAGCGATGATAAATGCTCGTGGTTGCCAACATCCGAATGAGATATAACAGGACTATCCAGAGGAGTGCCCCCCACGATAAGCCAGTGCTGAACACCAGCAAAGCTCCAATATGATTAACAATAATCAGTATGGGACCGAGTACATAAGAAATAATGGTGAGTCGGGAATATTGCTGCATTGATTTTAATTTATTTTTTAGATATAGCTGTTCTCTGAATAAATATAATTTAAATTAGCTTTAAGTTAACCTTCTCATTTCGTGATTTGATAACGCCAATCAAGTTTAGCAAACTGTTTTCCCACGGAGATATTTGCTGATTTTATTCTCCAGAACTTAACTTCATGAAAGTGAAAATTGCTAGATCTTGATTAATTCAAACCTCCGTACTTTTCGCACAGAAGTGCGTTCACGACTTGAGCTGGCCATCGAGCATTTTTTCCAATTGAGAACCATCAAGCCATGAACACTAATTCCTAGATATGAATTGTCAGACTTATTTGTTGCAACTGCTTTCTCGTCGTGAATATACTCAGGAAGAACTCCGTAAAAAAGCCTTGACAAAAGGGTTTGAGGAAACAGAAATTACAGAAACGCTGCAACATTTACAGGAAATTAGTGTCCAATCGGATGCTGGCGTTGCTGAAAATTTAATCTTGGGATATCAAGGAAAGTACGGAAAACGAAAAATCAAGCAGAAATCTCAAGAGAAAGGAATTCGTGACGATTTGTTTGAACGAATGTGGGAACAGTTAGCGGATCAGCGAGAGACAGAAGATTTATCAAATCTGAAAGCAAAGGTCATGCGAAAATATCAGCTCAACCAATTTTCTGATCTCGATCCCAAAACCAAGCGCAAAGTCTGTAATTTTCTGCAATATCGGGGGTTTAATCCATTTCAGTTGCTTCAGCAGTGGCAAACCGAAGAAGGGTAAACTCGCACTAATATTAAAATAGATGGACAAGTGTTTAGTTTAGTATAGTTGGTTAGAAAATTATGTCAGTTTTGGCAGCGATCGCGGTTTTGGCGGTTTTAATTATCGTCCACGAACTGGGGCACTTTACCGCAGCCCGAGTGCAAGGGATTCATGTTAACCGATTTTCCATCGGGTTTGGTCCGATTTTATGGAAATATCAAGGGTCCGAAGTGGAATATGGCATCCGTGCCTTTCCCTTAGGCGGATTTGTGGGCTTTCCCGATGATGATCCCGATAGCGAAATTCCCCAAGATGATCCGAATTTATTAAAAAATCGTCCCCTCGGCGATCGCGCCATTGTGATTAGTGCTGGGGTGATTGCAAACTTTATTTTTGCTTATTTCCTCCTCGTCACCCAATCGGCTTTTGTAGGGATTCCCGAACCCCAATTTGAACCCGGCATTAAAGTTCCTGAAATTGTTAATCAAGAAAATTCTCCAGCCAAAGAAGCTGGATTAAAAGCGGGAGATTTGATTCTCGCGGTGGATTCCCAATCCCTTGGCGAAGGGCAACCGGCTATCCAAACCTTACAAACAGAAATTCAAAATTCTGTTAACGAACCGTTAAGTTTAACCGTTAAACGAGAAGGCGAAACCCTAGACTTATTGGTCACCCCTCAAGCTGGAGATGATGGAAAAGGAAAAATTGGTGTTTTACTCTCTCCCAATGGGGAAGTGATTCGCAAACGCCCGGATAATCTGATTGAACCGTTTACTCAAGGGGCACAAGAATATCAACGGATTTTTAGCCTCACCTTCCAAGGCTTAGGACAACTGATTAGTAACTTCCAAGAATCTGCTGAACAAGTGGCTGGTCCGGTCGCGATCGTTGCGGTTGGTGCTGATATTGCCAGTTCCGACGCGAGCAGTCTCTATCAATTTGCAGCGTTAATCAGCATCAACTTAGGCATTATTAACATCCTACCCTTACCGGTTTTAGATGGCGGTCAATTGGTCTTCTTGCTTTTAGAAGGAGTTCGCGGGAAACCCTTACCCAGCAAAGTGCAAGATGGCATCATGCAAACCGGTGTCGTCGTTTTACTCGGTTTAGCAATTTTCCTTGTTATTCGTGATACCGCCAACTTAGCTGTGGTTCAGGAACTGTTCCAATAATGGGATTGTCGCAGCAGGAACGGGCGTTAGCATTACTCGCCCGTCTCACACAGTTGTATCCGGATGCAACTTGTACCCTTGATTATGAAACGCCAGTGCAGTTGCTAGTGGCAACTATCTTATCGGCGCAGTGTACGGATGAACGGGTGAATAAAGTGACGCCAGAGTTGTTTGCCCGTTTTCCCGATGCCCGCGCGATCGCGCAAGCCCCTCGCAGCGAAATTGAAAGTCTGATTCGTTCGACTGGCTTCTATCGCAATAAAGCGAAAAATATTCAAGCGGCTTGTGAAATGATTGTCTCTGACTTCGGGGGGAACGTTCCAGACACAATGGAAGAGATTCTCAAGCTACCGGGAGTCGCTAGAAAAACAGGGAATGTGGTGTTAGCCCATGTTTATGGGGTGAATGCGGGCGTGACTGTTGATACCCATGTTAAACGGCTTTCTTTGCGGTTGGGATTAACCGAACATACTGATCCCAAACGGATTGAGAAAGATTTGATGGCATTACTACCGCAACCGGACTGGGAAAATTGGTCAATTCGCTTAATTTATCATGGTCGCGCTGTGTGCAAAGCCAGACAACCTTTATGTGAATCGTGTTCTCTGGCTGATCTTTGTCCATTTCCCAGTGGCAATAGCAATTAAATTCGATAAGATAGTGAAGCAGTATTTTTAAGGCATAAATTTTTTATGGCAAAAAAAGGAATGATTGAGCGTGAAAAAAAGCGCCAAAAATTAGTGGATAAGTACGCTGAAAAACGAGCGGAATTAAAAGAGAAAATTAGAACAGCTGAGTCTCCTAGAGAACGATTTCAACTGCAACGCGAACTGCAACGTCTTCCTCGTAGCAGTTCCCGCACTCGTCTCCATAATCGTTGTAATGTAACCGGTCGTCCGCGCGGTTATTATCGTGATTTTGGACTCTCTCGCAATGTTTTCCGGGAATGGGCGCACAAAGGCTATTTGCCCGGTGTGGTTAAATCAAGCTGGTAATAGAATTTTAACGAATTGACCCCCTCCAAACAGAGGGGAAGTAAAGCATTTCACTCTAAGTCAATCGAAAGCTGATAAATTTCTTGACGAGATAAAGGCGTGATTGCAGCTAATTGCCGACTCGCTTGCGATCGCGTCACTCCTTGGGCTAAAAGTTGCTTTAATTCCGTTCTAATTTCCTCCACAGACAGATTCATTTCCGCTGTTTCTTCTTTACCCGCAATCACAAGCGTATATTCTCCTTTTGGAACTTGCTTGGTATAGAAGTCAAGCGCCTCTTCTAGCGTTGCATACTGAACATCTTCATAGAATTTCGTTAACTCCCGCCCCAGCATAATAGCGCGATCGCGCCCCAAAGATTGAGCTAAATCTTGCAAGGTTTGTTTCAGTTTATGGGGGGATTCATATAAAACAATCGTTCGCGTTTCCTGCTGAAGCCTACTGAGACCCTCTTGTCTGGCTTTCCCTTTTACCGGCAGAAATCCCTCAAACACAAAACGGTTCGTTGGCAGTCCCGAAACAGCAAGGGCAGTAATGGCAGCAGTTACGCCAGGAATGGGAACAACTGCAATCTTTGCTTCCACACAGGCTCTCACTAAATCATATCCTGGATCAGAAATGCCTGGCATTCCCGCATCGGTGACAAGCGCAATGCTGGTTCCTTTTTCTAGCTGCTGGATCAGTTCTGGTTCTCGTTGCTTGCGATTATGTTCGTGATAGCTAATTTGTGGCGTTACAATGTCATAGTATTGTAACAATCTTCCCGTATGGCGGGTATCTTCAGCCGCAATCAAATCAACTGTTTTCAGGGTATTGATTGCTCGGAAGGTCATATCTTCTAAGTTACCAATTGGTGTTCCGACTAAATAAAGCGTCCCTGCCATTGCATTAACCCTACATCTTAAATAACAAAAATATCCCCCTCATGGATGGTCATGAAGGGGATTGTCGTGGAAAACGAAACGAGAAGCAAAAATCACTGATCTAACGGATAAAAGAGCTTGGTTTCATCGGAGTATTGCCAGCGAATGTTTTCTGGATCGCGGTTTTGTGTCCACTCGGCAAAATCAGGGTCAGATTTTCTTCTGCCAAGGGTACTGGAATGAACACCCAGTCGTTTGGCAAGTTCGGCTTGAATCAGAGAAATTTCTTCTTCGGCTGTTGCAGATTGCGGTGGTGCAGTTGCAACAGCGTGAGCATTTTTTTCAGTTTGAGAAGAAACCGTTGATTTTTGAGTTGCAGTCGAAGACGAAGCCGTTGCAATTCCGTTGCCTTCCTCTTCTTCTTCTTCACCTTCTAAGGTTGCCAAAGATTCCGGTTCTTCAAAAAAGTTTTCCACCGCACTAGCGGTTAGGAAGTAGTAAACATGCCCTTGATTTTCTAGTTCTCGACGTTTTGCACTAAATTCTGTTGCTTTATATTCTAAAAATTTACTGGCTTTGTTGCCTTCAATATTAGCTTTCATGGCAAGATCGACAGGAGTAACGCATCCATGATTTTCTCGAATCAGTCGATTGAAGGCAGGATTGACTTTGCCAACAAATTTTTGCCATTGCCATTGTTGAACAACTTGCCAAACGATAATGATTAAAAGTAGCCCCAGCAAGACAGGCCAGGCAGTTGCAACAATCACTGCAACAAGCGCGATCGGGATAATCAGAACTAAAAAGCCAGTTGCACCACTGTCAATTACTTTTCCAGTCATGGGTTTTCGTGTTGAGTTGTCGGCAATTGCAGAAACGATTTTTGGGTGGTAGAACTAAGATTTTTCTACACCAAGAGTGGTTTCAATTTACTCTTTTTCTCTATTATCTACGATTTCACAGATTTTGTTGCGTAAATTTAAATCAATTGCGCAATTATTTTTAATTACGATTTATAGCTAATCTAAAATGGATAAACTTACTAATCTCAGCAATAAAGTTAGCCAGAATGTCCGACTCATTGCCACGGATTTTGATGGCACCGTTACGGAAAAGGGTCAGTTGACAGGGAATGCAATTGAGGCATTCTCCCAGTTACAGCAAGTAGGTATCGCTGTGGTGATTGTTACCGGACGGTCTGCCGGTTGGGTTAATGGGTTGCGCCACTATTTGCCCGTTGCCGGCGCGATCGCGGAAAATGGTGGGGTCTATCATTCTCAACCCGATACCCCCCCTGATTTTCTGGTTTCTCTGCCATCTCTAACACAACATCGCCAGAATCTCGCCCAAGTCTTCCAAACCTTACAGATGAGTTTTCCTGATCTGCAAGAAGCAACAGACAATCCATTTCGTTTTACTGACTGGACATTTGATGTCGCGGGATTATCAGATGCTGATTTAATGCAACTGAAACAACAATGTCAGAAACAGGGATATAGCTTTACTTATAGCAGTGTGCAGTGTCATATCAAACCCCAAGGGCAAGATAAAGCAACCGGCTTAAAAACGGTGATCGCCAAATATTTCCCCAATTTAACTCCAGCCGAAATTTTAACGATTGGTGACAGTCCCAATGATGAGTCTTTATTTAATCGAGATCTCTTTCCGCTTTCTGTCGGGGTGGCTAATATTGAACATTACACCGAACAATTAATGCATACGCCCCAATACCTTACAGAAGCAGCCGAAGGAAAAGGCTTCTGCGAATTGGTAAATTATCTGATTAATCATTAGTCATTGGTTACTGATTGATGATGCTTGCCGGGAGAAAGACCGTTAACACTTCTCCCATTTCAGCACGTTGACGAACGGTTAATTTTCCACCGAGGGCTTCAAACAGATTTTTCGTCACATTTAAATTCAAACTCAGACTGCCAGTTTCCGGTTGTAAGGTTAGTAGCTGACCAATCGATTTCCCTTGCGATTGAACAATATCTTGACCGATATTTTGGGCGTTTGAAGTTTGAGACAACAATTGGAGTTTAATTTGACTGCCAGCAGTAGTCACTTGCACTTTCATTTTCCCACCGCTCGGTAAGCGCGAGGTAAAGTTTTCCATTAATCCAGTCAAAACTTGCGTTAGCAATTCTGGACTGCTAATGACCGTTGGCAATTGTTCAGGAAGGATGACATCTAATTCCACATTGCGCCGTTTTGCCTGTTGTTTCCAGTAGGGAATGCTTTTAGCAAATAAATCTTCTAAAGGAATTGGGCTCAAATTGACCCCTTGCTTGGCTTTCCCTTCTAGTTCTGTCGCTTGGAAAATAAGTTCCATGCGGTTAATTTGTTCGGTACATTCTTGATCAATGACCCGTAACCGCTTCAAAACATCTGCCCCTAAATCTTTGCGTTTGAGGAGTAACCGCGTCAACATTCGGATCGTTGTTAAGGGCGTTCTCACTTCATGGGTGAGGGCTTGCAATAATTCCACATCCGGTGTATGCCCTTGATGGACACTGTTGTGTTGAGTAATGTGTTTTTCTGCTGGCAGATGATTTAATAATTGTCGGCTGAAATCGCTGACTAAGCGATAATGAGGGGCACAGAAAGGAAACTGTTCTCGTTTGTTTTCAATAGAGGCAAGTTGTTCAGGAGAATGACTGTGCAAGCGCGATCGCAGCGTCAACCAAGCCCGTTGCGTCACTTCCGGATCAAATGAAAAATCAAAGCGAGAGTTACCTTCTCGATCCAGAGTGAGTACCAGTAAAAGAGAAAATTCCGGCGTAAACACTAAGCAAAACTGCTCATTTTGTAGCGGATCATCAGCGGCTAAAGGCACAGCTTGAATGGCAGAAGAAGATGGTGCAGTTTGTTCACCGCGAACCGGTGCAAAGGTTAGTAAGCGTGAGGAATTTACCCCCGGAAACGCAATTTCAGGGGTAAACACAACAGTGGTTAAGTCTTGTTCCGGTGCATTGGCTTTCGTCACGGGTGCTGGGCTAGACAAAATTAACCCTTGCGCGATCGGTTCGAGTAAAGACTCTAATGCCGCGATCGCGCCGTACCATTGTCGCCATCCTTGCAACTGATCCGTTGATTTCGGAACTGATGACTGTTGGGTTTCCATCATTTGGCTCAATGCTGGCAACTGCTGAACACTCACCACTTGCCCCCTTCTACTACTAAACTTTTACCTGCTAACCCTGATCATAACTAGCCCTAGCCTTTTAACCGTAGCCGTAGAACCGAACGAATCAGTCGCAATTTCCCCTCGTGTTTTTCTTTCATCTATCTTGAGATAGGTTAAAAATAAATTTTTATTAAGATTATTTTTTTTTGTCGCTCCCCCCTAGACAGAAATACAAATAAACGATTCAATATAAGGGGTTGCTAAAATAGCTAAATTCTAAAATGACATTTGTATTTTGGGGGAATAGTGTAAATTAATAAAAACCGCTCACAATCATCTCAATCAAAATTGCCCCAAAACCTGATCAGAAGGGAAATAGAGCTCTTGCTTGATAGTTTTCCATGCCTCATCTACAGGACTAAAAATGCAAACCCAATTAATCTTGTACTGATCATTCGGAAATTTCCCCAAAATATATTATCTGCACCCCTGAGTTAGATTCTGGGGCGAGCAGAGTGTGGCTGGTGAAACTGGATCCAAAATCTTGATTGAAGTAAGAGCGGTTGAGTCCATGAAGAAAGCTGTGAAGTAAGACTCAAAAACAATCACTCTAAAAACGAATAGCAGTTGAATAACTTATGACTATCAAAGAAAGACAACAAGTTCAAGACTACGGTGAAAACCCCATTGAAGTCCGTGATAGTGACCACTATCAAAACGAATACATCGAAGGCTTTGTTGAAAAGTGGGATGAACTGATCAATTGGCATGCTCGCTCTAGCAGTGAAGGGGAATTTTTCATTAAAACCCTAAAAGAACATGGTGCGAAGCGAGTACTTGATGCGGCAACAGGAACGGGTTTCCACTCGATCCGTCTCATTGAAGCCGGGTTTGATGTAGCCAGTGTGGACGGTAGTGTTGAAATGCTCGTCAAGGCATTTGAAAACGCAACCCGTAAAGACCAAATTTTACAAACGGTTCACTCTGATTGGCGTCAACTCACCCGGCATATTCAAGAACGGTTTGATGCAGTGATTTGTTTAGGTAACTCCTTTACTCATCTGTTTTCTGAAGAAGATCGTCGCAAAACCCTCGCTGAATTCTATTCCGTCTTAAAACATGACGGAATTTTAATTTTAGACCAACGGAATTATGACTTAATTCTCGATGAAGGCTTCAAAAGTAAGCATACCTACTACTACTGCGGCGACAACGTAAAAGCTGAACCCGAATATGTAGATGATGGGTTAGCCCGTTTCCGTTACGAATTCCCCGATGAGTGTGTCTATCACCTTAATATGTTCCCGCTACGGAAAGATTATGTGCGTCGTTTACTCCATGAAGTAGGCTTCCAAGAGGTTACCACCTACGGTGATTTCCAAGAAACCTATCACCAAGACGATCCTGACTTTTACATTCACGTTGCCAGAAAAGACTAGAGATTAAAACAAAAACGTGAAAATGCTGTTGGGCGGACGCTCCTGAACAGAAGAGATCTAGCTGGGTAAGAGAGACTCACTCAAGGAATCGAACCTTGCTCATGACAAAAAAATGTCATAAGGTGGGTCGATGATCCGAGCTCTTCTCACTTTTGAACTGGGAAAGCGTCAAGAATCTAAAGAGGTGAATTGGTATGACGAAAGCAGACGCAGTCGCAAAACAAGCACAAGATTACTACGACAGTGGTAGTGCCGACGGCTTCTACTATCGGATTTGGGGTGGAGAAGACCTCCACATCGGCATTTACAATACGCCCGATGAATCCATTTATGATGCCAGTGTCCGCACTGTCGAACGAATCTGCAGTAAAATCAGTCAGTGGCCAGCAGGAACCAAGGTCCTTGACCTTGGTGCAGGTTATGGTGGCTCCGCTCGTTATATGGCAAAGCATCATGGCTTTGACGTCGATTGCTTAAATATCAGTTTGGTGCAGAACGAGCGCAATCGCCAGATGAACCAAGAGCAGGGACTTGCCGATAAAATTCGCGTTTTTGACGGCAGTTTTGAAGAGTTACCCTTTGAAAACAATAGTTACGATGTCCTCTGGTCACAAGATTCGATTTTGCATAGCGGCAACCGCCGTCAAGTGATGGAAGAAGCCGATCGCGTCCTAAAATCAGGAGGCGATTTTGTTTTTACTGATCCGATGCAAACGGATGACTGTCCAGAAGGTGTTTTAGAGCCAGTTTTAGCTCGAATTCATCTTGATAGTTTAGGTTCAGTTGGGTTCTATCGCCAAGTTGCGGAAGAACTCGGTTGGCAGTTTGTAGAGTTCGATGAACAAACTCACCAGTTAGTGAACCACTACAGTAGAGTTTTACAGGAACTGGAAGCTCATTATGACCAATTACAACCGGAATGCTCGAAAGAGTACTTAGACCGGATGAAGGTGGGCTTAAACCACTGGATTAATGCCGGTAAGAGTGGTTATATGGCTTGGGGCATTCTCAAGTTCCACAAACCATAATCGATTGTTGGATTGATTGACCAACGGTCAGCCTAGGCATCGGACTTTGAGTCCGGTGTACTGCTGACTTGGAAATGAGTTCCCCCTCCTTTCCTTAGGAAGGGGATTTATTTTAAAAGACACCTTTGGATCGAAACCAACTGGGATCAGTTGAAGATCAAACGTCGGGAACATTTGAGGAAGCGGAACATTCCAGTTACACTAAAGGATAGAAAGAGAGTTGGCGAGGTGGTTGCAATTCTTTTGTGTCTTAGGACACAGAATTGAGGAAAGTCCGGGCTTCCAAAGACCAAACTGCTGGGTAACGCCCAGTGCGGGTGACCGTGAGGAAAGTGCCACAGAAACATACCGCCTTTGAAGGTTTCACCTTCTTCGGTAAGGGTGCAAAGGTGCGGTAAGAGCGCACCAGCAGCATCGAGAGGTGCTGGCTCGGTAAACCCCAGTTGGAAGCAAGGTCGAGGGAAGCTATGGTTGGTCTTTTACCGGCTTCCGCCTTTAGGTGTACCGCTTGAGGCTTTTGGCAACAAAAGTCCCAGATAGATAACTACCCTCAAGTTTCTCTTGAGAACAGAACCCGGCTTATGTCCAACTCTCTTTCTATTTGGTTTTTTTCTGCTCGGAAAAAATAACCTGTTCTGTAAGCACACGGTCATTAAATAACTGTCATAGGAAGGAAATGAGGGCAAAGCGCTCTTTTGGATTGGCGACAGATACTCATCGGTCAAAAACCGAGTCAAAAACACAACGCTCTGGACATCGACAAGGGGGATTGCGCCGGAGCCGAGAACTAGAAAAATTGGTCGAACGGTTAGGATTAACAGATACTACCGCCGTTGATTGGAAATTATTGGATTTAGCATTAACTCATCCCAGCGCCTCTAGTGTTGCCAATTATCAGCAACTAGAGTTTGTCGGAGATGCTGTCGTCCGTTTAGCCGCGTCAGAGTTACTCTTAGAAACTTATCCGGAAGCGCCAGTGGGAGATTTTGCTGCGATTCGCTCAATCTTAGTCAGCGATCGCGTCTTAGCAGAATTTGCTGAAAGCTACGGGATGGATGGATTTTTGCTCATGGCGGGGAGTGCCGCCAAAAACAAAGCCGGGGCGCGATCGCGCCTTGCTGATACCTTTGAAGCGGTTTTGGGCGCACTTTACTTAAGCACCAACTCTATGAATTTAATTCGCCCTTGGCTTGATCCCATCTTAAAGGAAAAAGCAGATCAAATTCGACAAGATCCTGCCCGCCAGAATTATAAGGATGCGCTCCAAGAATGGACGCAAGCCCATTATAAAGTTCTTCCTCACTACCAAGTAGAAGAAACGGGACACGGCTATGATGATCCAGAACGGTTCACCGCTTATGTCTGGTTACAAGAACGCTACTTAGGTCAAGGGAAAGGGCGCTCAAAAAAAGCAGCTCAACAAGCAGCAGCTCAATCTGCCTACCAACAATTAACACAATCATGAATCGTCCTCACACCACTGTTGTCTTAGCAATGAGTGCTGACGGCAAAATTGCAGATACAGCGCGATCGGCAGCAGAGTTTTCTTCTCGTATTGATCGCGCTCATTTAGAAAGACAGGTCGCCCAGGCAGATGCAATTTTATTTGGTGCAGGGACACTCCGCGCTCATGGCAGTGCCATGTCCCTGCGCAATTCCGAATTAATTTCGTTGCGTCGTCAGCAACAAAAACCAGAGCAACCGATTCAAATTGTCTGTACGCGATCCGGTAAGATTCCGACAGATATTCGGTTTTTTCAGCAAAAAATTCCGCGTTGGCTCTTGACGACTCAAAAGGGTGCAGCATTCTGGCAGGGTCAACCCACTCAGTATTTTGAGGAAATGATTACTCCTGATGCCAGTGAAGATGAAATTAACTGGCGACAAGCGCTAACAACTTTCACTAGAAAGGGCATTGAAAACTTAGCAATTTTAGGAGGAGGAGAACTGGTTGCTGCACTCTTTGCTGAACAACTTCTCGATGAATTATGGTTAACGGTTTGCCCAGTTTTGCTAGGAGGAAAAGATGCACCCACGCCAATTGAAGGGATCGGTTTGCACTCAGAAAATAAGCAAAACTTAAAACTACTGTCTGTGGAAACGATTGATCAAGAAATTTTTTTACATTACCAGGTCATCCCAAACTAAAAAATAATTTATGCTCATATTTAAAAGTAAAATATAGTAAGCAGTAAGTAAGTAATTTATTCCTTCTCGTATGCTACAGCATAGGCTTGTAAAAGAATACTAATTTGTTTGACGACATCCTGTTCTGTATCTGTTTCTAAAGCCGGCTTTTTTCCTAATACTTTATCACTTTTAATATGATGAGTAATCGCTTCTTGTACCCGTTGCGTAATTAATTCTTGAAGCTCATTTTGCGCCCGTTGTTTTTGATAATTAGCTCCTTCTTTAGTTGTGGCATAAAGCGGTGGTAAACGATTCAAAGCATAAGCTGTAATATTGCCAATATCAATGGATTGGTTACTTGCTACTTCAATTTCAGTTACTAAAGTTAAGGCTTTGCTTAAGACTAACTCCTCCATAACATTAATAAATTGTTTACGATAACTGGCGACAACTGTTCCATTGAGTAAGGCTGTCATGAGTTCATCTAAAGCACTATATTCTTCTGTAGAAAGCTCAGTTGAAGCTTCACAAATTTGAGTAATTTCTCCCTCCATAAGGGGAGTTAGATATCCTTGCTTGAGAGCTTGCTCGACAATGGTTTTAAGTTGCATTACTTTAATTTATTCAATTCCCTTAAAGCGCCAAGGAGAAGGATCAATTGCCTGACCATTCACATATAATCCCCAATGGAGGTGAGGACCTGTAGACGCTCCCGTTGAACCAACTGTACCAATTTTTTGTCCGGCAGTGACTCGCTCTCCTTCTTGCACATTAATATTATTCAGATGAAGGAAAATGCTAAGAACACCTTGACCGTGGTCAATACCAATGGTGTTACCGTGAACATGAAAGCCTTCACTTTCTTTCCCAACAAGGGCGACAGTTCCGTTGGCAGGTGCAACAACAGGTGATCCAGTACCAGCAGCATAATCAACGCCTTTATGGTAATAATCCTCGGCAAACTCTCCATTGTAGTAGCGACGAACGCCAAATACAGTTGAAACCGAACCCCGATTCGGACGAACAAAGGCTCCATTCCAGTATTGTTCTGGAGTAACCAGTTTTTTGAAATCGGCCACTCGATTCAATTCTAATTCCGTTGCCGGGCGATTATTACTACCGGATAACCAAATCCGTTGCGTGGGAAAAGCGCGATCGCGCAACCAAACTAAAAAATTTCTCACCGTCTCTTCGCCACGAATGGTTAACGGCACTTTTCCCGACTGATCGAGAGGAGTCGTTGGAATCAAAGCTCGATATTGATTCTCTCCTACTGCAAATACGGGATAACTTTGATCACCCCAAGTTACTTTTGGCTTGTCTTCATTGGGAGCCGTTTCCATCGTTACAGAAACCGTATCTCCGAGTTGAGGATTATCCGGATTAATTTTGACTTCCAAGGCTTCTGCGGGAAGGCTAAGTGTAAACAAACTGAGTAAGACACCATACCCTTTCATTTGCCAACTCATGATCAGAATTTCTCCTCACTAAAAATAAATATCTGCTTATAAGATAAAGGATTGATCGAAGTATCAATCGCCCCCCTGATTAGAAAGGAGGGCAGACTTGTTTTATGATTTGGGTTTGAGATAAGCTACCGCTTGTCGCCAAACTAGGGTAGATTGGTCATAATGATCGACTAAACATAAACAATATTGGTCTTGCCAAAGCACTTTACCCACAATTAGATCTTCACTGAGGAGTTTGATCTCCACATCTTTCTCTTCTTTAATTAAGTTTTGCACCATCCGGGTACTGGGTAAGCCGGTATCAAATTCTGTCATCGTAACCCCTCATTGAATGCACTATGAAAATCAACTTTACCAAATATCATGGACTTGGGAATGATTTTATTTTGATTGACAATCGTCATGAGCCAACACCCTGTCTCACCTCTGAACAAGCGATGAAACTCTGCGATCGGCATTTCGGAATTGGAGGAGATGGAGTGATTTTTGCCCTTCCTCCCCAAGGGAGGAGTGATTACACCATGCGAATTTATAATTCGGACGGTTCTGAACCAGAAATGTGCGGCAATGGCATTCGTTGCTTAGCTCGTTTTGTGGCGGATTTGGATGGTAAAACAGATACCAAGGAAATTTATAATATTCATACCTTAGCGGGTATCATTCGTCCCCAATTACAAGAAGGGGATAAGGTAAAAGTCAATATGGGTGAACCCTATTTACTGGCTGGAGAAATCCCAACCACTTTAGTTGATCCTCAAGAAAAAGTGATCAATCAATCGTTGGCGGTTGCCGAACAAACTTGGCAAGTGACTTGTGTGAGTATGGGGAATCCGCATTGCATTACTTTTGTTGAGAATGCTGATCAAATTGATTTAGAAAAAATTGGTCCCCAGTTTGAAAATCATTCAGTTTTTCCAAAACGGATTAATACAGAATTTATTGAAGTCCTTCGTCAGGATTATATTAAAATGCGTGTCTGGGAACGCGGTGCTGGCATTACCTTAGCCTGTGGAACGGGTGCTTGTGCATCTGTTGTGGCTGGGGTTTTAACCAATAACTGCGATCGCGCTTCCACTGTCGAACTCCCGGGTGGTTGCTTAGATATTGAATGGTCAGCACAAGATAATCATGTTTATATGACAGGTCCAGCAACAAAAGTTTTTACGGGGGAATTAGAAGTTTGATGATTTGATTTTTCTGGATCAGTCGGTTGAAAATCTGTTCCCTGTTCCCTAATTCCACCGATCAGTTGCTAAATATGCAAATTTTCAAGAATTTCATTCACGATTAAATAACTTTTCTAGCTGACGTTGTACCCAAAGAATCGGGTTTTTATCCAATTCTTGATAATTTAATAATCCTAATTCCCGCAATTGTTGTTGTTGCTGTGATAATTCTTCTTGTGCTTTTCCTAACTCCACAACAATTAACTCATAGAGTTGGGGTTGCTCTTTCAGTAAAGTTGCAAATCCTTCTTTATTAATCGCAAAGAGCGTCGTTTCTGCTCTTGCTCTAACAGTAACGGTTCGCCGTAAGCCCAACATGAGAGAAAGCTCGCCGATAAACTCTCCAGGGGTTAAAACAGTGGGCGCTTGATTCAATTTTTCCACATAATACTCAACTGAACCGGATAAAACAATATAAAACGTATCACCTGGATCCCCTTCTCGATAGAGGATATCCCCCGCTTTAATTCGTTTACGATAGCCAATGTCAATCAGCTTTTTCAGCTCAAATTCGGAACAATTTTGAAAATAACTGACTTTCCTTAATAAATCTCGTAACGCCAGAGGACGAGAGGGGGTTACCGTCTTACCAAGGCGAGGAAAATCAGTGGTCTGGGCTTGGTCTTCTTCTCTTGTCTCTTGAGATGGAGGTTGAAGTTGTTCGGGAACCGAACTCATCTCTTGAGGAAAATAAGTTTGATACCAAACCCCAAGCCGAGGCGTTGCTAATTTAATGCCATACTGCCGTAAATTATATTCAATAATAAAGCGTAAAGAGCTTTCAGTGATGTATTTTTTATCAACTTCTTCCACCCAAACCCAAAGTCGAAAATTGAGAGAATTATCCCCAAAACCGGTAAAATAAACGGAAGCTGGTTTTTCATAAGAAACCGTTTCTTCCATATAAGCAGAATCTAATAAAATCTCTACCACCAAAACCGTATCACTTTCGTGAGCAACACTCACGTCTACCATGGTCCAACCTTTCGATTGTTGATAGGTCCAGTTAATTACTTGATTTTCGACTAAAAAGCGATTGGGAATAATAACATAGCGACCAACAAGCGTGCGAATGACAGTAGAACGCAGGGAAACTTCATCAATATAGCCGGTCATATTGCTCCATTCGATAAAATCACCGGCTTTAATTTTTTGTTCAAAAAGTAAGGTTAAGCCACTGGTAAAATTTTTAGCCACTTCCTGCAAGCCAAAGCCAATGCCAATGCCAATGCCACCGGCCAAAACCGTAAATGAGGAAAGATTAACCCCTATTGCCTGCAAAATGCTGACAAAAACAAACGCGCCGCTACTATAACTAATAATAATAGAAATCGCTTCTCGAGTTCCCAGAGCAATCCCAAGTTTGGGGAGTAAATCATTCCGCAAAAACCGTTTCAGGAGAATCGTCACGCCTAAACTAGCAGCGATCACTAAAAGAATTTTGCCAATGAGTAAAAAAGGAATCGTATCCATTTGACGAAAAAAAAGAGAGAAGAAATGAGCGCCAAATAACATCCCGCCAAAACAATGTATTTTTGGCGGGAAGGTTGTTTAATTTTAATTTAATTGAATGATCTAGATTTGACGAGATGCCATTTTTTCAACATCAGCTTGTGTTTCTTGTAAGAGTTGCTCACGGCTGTCTCTGGCTTGAGTGAGACTTGGGACTAAGTTACGGGCTTGTAAAGCCATATGAAGCTGAAGCTGTGCCACGTAATCACGAACTTGCTCTTGTGTAGAATTTTTTGCTTGTTCCAGTTCCCAGTTCAAGATTTTCTCCTCTCTTTAATCGCAACGGCTAGACTAAGTTCACCGCAAACTGTGTACTCACCTTCTAGAGGTTAGCATCTCCTCCTCAAGATAGGTCATCGAGTTTCACAAAGTGTAATTTTTCGTAAAGTGATGGCAATCTACCGAATTTACAAATCTTGTTGTTTACGTCGTTGATAAGCTTGATAAGAAACATAAGCCTTTTCTGGATCATAAAGATTACACTGATCCACAATTTCTTTCATCATGGCCCAAGAAAACCGTCGTACTTTGAGATATTCCCCCCAGTTTTGTGTCAAACTTTGATGCGCAAGGCGCAAATTATAGGCGGGGATGCCAACCGCAAGATGGTGGGGGATATGGACATTGATATCATGACAGAGTAACTCCACCCAACGAGGATAGCTACAGTGAATCGTTCCACAGAGTTGGGCTTCTACTTCATTCCAAGTGTTCTCAGGACGAAACTGAATCTCTTGGTCAGTATGATGGACTAAGGTAAAGGTGCTCATCCAAAAGTGATAAACCAGCCAAGGCATGAGCCAAAATTTAACGATCCCCCAGACGCCTGCAGTTAAAAATAGAGTGGGAAAGAAAACCAGCGCAAAACTGACAGTGATCACAATTGATGATCTGACTTTTTTCCGTTCGCGAGGCACAACCAGAGAAGGATTAAAGTGAAATCGTCCCCAATGTAAGATAGAGCCGAGCCACCAAAAACGTCCATAGACCAGCTTAATCAACGAACGCACTAATTTAGGCGCTGCTTCATACTCCTCAATCAACCAAGGATGCCAAGCATTATCTACCATCAATTTGTTGGTGTGTTGGTGATGGAGATTGTGCAGAACGCGCCAGCTATGAAAAGGGTAAATCAGAGGCAGTAAGAAAATATGACCGACGATATCATTCACCAAAGGTTTTTTGGCAAAGGAACGATGTCCGCAATCATGGGCAATCACAAACCATCCCGTTAACGCCGTTCCGGTAAAAATCCAGGCAAAGGGGAGAAGAAACCAAGGTGAATAAATAATTGTTCCATACCCGATTCCTGCAGCAATGACACTCATTAAAGCAGATAACCAAGCCTGGCGAGGATTTTTTTGAAAACATTCTTTGGGAATCGTATTGATAATGTCTCGTACTCGGATCTCAGGATGCAGTGCTTGCTGTGTCCTCTGCTTTGGTGCTTCCGATATCGTTTTGGTCATGAAAATATTTTGTAATCTCCGTTGAGTTAATTAATGAACACGATGATAGCGGTTCAATCGCTAAAGATCATCCTAAACTTTAAATTAAAATCACTAAAAAATAATAACTTTGATTAATTAACCGAGTTTAGATGAGTTTTCTTAACGAACCTTTACATTTATAACATGGCAGGGATTGTTCTGTGTGGAAAGCTACAATTTTTTTGAGCGCAAGGAGTCGCAATTTATGGTGGATAAACAAAGACTACGCAAAGAATTATTGAAGACCCGACAAGCCCTCTCCCACGCAGAATGGCACGCCAAAAGCGAGGCGTTATGCGATCAGATTCGTTTTTACTTGGAAAGTACCTCTTCGATTCCTGCAGGAGGAACAATTCTTAGTTACTTTCATTTTCGTCAAGAACCCAATTTAGATCCTCTATTTCAGCTCAATGATTACCGTTGGGGGGTTCCTCGTTGTGTAGACAAAGAACTGAGTTGGCATTTTTGGCAATGGGGAGATCCACTAGTTAAAGGGACATTCGGAATTCGTGAGCCTTCGGAAGAGGCACCACTCTGTCCCCCAGAAAATGTAGATTTAATTTTAGTCCCGGCGGTCGCTTGCGATGCTCAGGGTTATCGTTTGGGTTACGGAGGAGGATTTTATGACCGGTTATTTGAACAACCACAATGGCGACAAATCCCAAAAGTGGGGATTGTCTTCGATGATTTGCTTGTTTCAGAAGTTCCTGCCGATCCGTGGGATATTGCGTTGGATGGTGTATGTACGGACTGGGGATGGCGGGTTAAGCCTCTTGCCCCTTAACTTGCAGAACAACAAGCGTCATATCGTCAATAGAACCTCTTTTCTCGCCAATAAAGGCTTGTACGCTGTCAAAAAGATGCTGGACAATCTGTTCTGGGCTGTAGTGCTGGGTAGCCGTATCATGAAAAGCTTGAATTAAGTTTTCTTCTTCAAAACGTTGTCCTTTGGCATTTACGGCATCAGTGAAACCATCAGTATAGTAAAGGACAGTATCTCCTTCCTCAAGTTGCACCCCTGCTTCGTCGTATTGCGAGTCAGTTTCAAGTCCTACCAACATTCCGAGCGTATCTAAACGGTGAACTGTGTTGGTTTTAGCCTCCCACCTGAGCGGGGGATTATGGGCAGCGTTACTGTAGGATAAATATCGGGTTTTGGGATCATATTGGGAGTAAAACAGGGTGACAAAGCGATGAGAACTTTCTAAATCTTCGTACATGACGCGATTGAGATGTTCAAGGATTTTCGCGGGAGAGTGATGGTTAAGCACTTCGGCGCGCAGCATTCCCCGCGTCATGGTCATGATCAGCCCAGCCGGGACCCCTTTTCCCATCACATCACCAATCACAATACTCCAAGGAACGGTACTCCCCCCATTATCTTCTGCACCTGTGTCAGTTTGGGGTTGGTCGTAGTTAGCGGGAATAAAGTCATAATAGTCGCCGCCAACCCGATTTGCGGTTCGACAATCGGCGGCAATGTCCAGTCCTTGGATTTTGGGGTATTTACGAGGCAAAAGGTGAAATTGAATATCGGTGGCGACTTCTAGCTCGCGATCGAGCTTTTCTTTTTGTCTAACTTCGACGGCAAGATCATTATTAGCAATGGCAACGGCTGCTTGATCGGCAACCAGTTGCACTAATTTTTGACGGTTTAATGTCCACTCATAAGCGCGATCGCGCGTAAAAATATAAACTTTGCCCCGCTCTTTTCCTTTGACTAAAATGGGCGTCCCAAATAATTGAATGTCTTCGGGGAATGCCTTTTGCATCCGTTGATCCAAAGATTGTTTTTCCTCTTGAGATAGGATGACTTTTTTTCCCAGTTCACGAGTAACTTGTGAGAGGCGATAACGAATATCTTTACAGGCTAATCCGCCTTGACAATGAACTTGCTCAACACTGATTTTTCCTTCTCCTTTATACAGTAAAATAGCACTGCCATCGGCATCAGCAACCCGGGCTGCCATTAAGGGGATAATTTCTAAAAATTGATTCAGGTTATTAAAACTGCGGAGAGCAAACCCAAGAGAACTCAAAAGATTTTGAACTTTATTTTGTTCACGCCTCAAATTCGCCACTAATTCTTTCAGTGTAGACACAGGAGTATCTTGCCTGGCAAGTTTGGGTTCAAAGCCATTATTTTGTGAAGAAGGTTGTGGCGCTGGTAAAGCAGTCATAAAATTAGACATTTAATAATGAGCAATTAAAAATTAATAATCGATAATAACTGATTATTATTTATTGTTATCCCGCAACTCCTCATCATCCCCTCATGATCTTTCCCCAATTGTCAGTTATCAAGAGTCAATTGTCAATTATTGACCGCGGCTGGGCTGACCAAAAGACAAATCTGTGATCCCCAAACGTGATCCCCAAAGCTACTTTTTCATCTAATTGAGCGATTCTAAACTCAAAAATAATTAATTATTATTTTTTATTGGTTTAGATGAAAGTAGCCGTTACTCTACCGCTAAATGTTTCTGTCGTCAATCTGAGTTGACGTGAGAGAAGCCTGGCATATGTTGCTAACCCTTAGAAACTTAGCGTTCTATTCAAGAAAGCACTGGTTCTCACCTGGGTTCCGTGACCGTTGGTGAATTAAGCTAAGATGCAATCAGCACTCCCTTAATTTGAATGCTTGTTCTCTCATGCTAGAAAACCTAGAACTGTTTTTCTATCAACTCCAACAATTTGCGGATCAATTAGTTTCTCAGCAGTTAAATCAGCTCAGTCCAATCAGTATCGGTCTGATTTTTATGGCCGGCTTACTCACGAGTCTGACCCCTTGTATGCTGTCTATGTTACCCATAACTATCGGTTATATTGGCAGTGCCGAGACAGAGGGACGTCAAGATGCATTATGGAAGTCAAGTTGGTTTGCGCTAGGATTAGCCACTACTTTAGCAGGATTAGGGATCTTTGCAGCAGCCTTTGGACAAGTTTATGGACAAATTGGGGTCGGTTTACCCCTTTTGGTCAGCGCGATCGCGATTTTGATGGGGTTAAATCTCTTGGAGATTGTTCCGCTACGCTTTCCGTCTCTTGGCGGTACCGAATGGATCAAAGAAGATTTTCCCCCCTCGCTTCGGTCCTACTTACTGGGATTAACCTTTGGCTTAGTCGCTTCCCCTTGCAGTACCCCGGTTCTGGCTAGCCTCTTGGCCTGGGTCGCCAATACTCAAGATTTAGTGTTAGGGGCAGGATTATTGTTATCCTATACAGGAGGCTATGTAATGCCCTTAATCATCGCAGGAACCTTTACCGCTTCAATTAAAAAGTTTCTGGAGTTTCGTCGCTGGGGAAGCTGGATTACCCCCATTAGCGGTGCATTACTGCTGGGCTTTGGTGTCTTTTCTTTATTACTCCGTTTACCCATTGATCGCTTTTAATTTCAATCCCGCATGACCTATCAACAAACAAAACCTAGATTTTCTTGGCTAACACAAGGATGGCGCAAAATCATTTATTTCTTAGCCGATTTGCGTCTTGCGATTATTTTACTGCTCGCGATCGCGCTGTTTAGTATTTCCGGTACGATCATTGAACAAGGACAAACTGTTGAATTCTACCAGAATAACTATCCGGAATCACCAGCCGTCCTCGGATTTTTATCTTGGCAAGTCATCCTCACCCTCGGCTTAGACCATGTTTATACCACCTGGTGGTTTGTTAGCCTCTTAATTATCTTTGGCAGCAGCCTCACCGCCTGTACGTTTACCCGGCAACTCCCCACCTTAAAATCAGCCCGACGTTGGCAATACTATAAACGTCCCGCTCAATTTGAAAAACTTGCCTTAAGTACGGAACTCCCCCACAATACCCTCGATCAAATCATTTCAGAACTCAAAAAACATCGTTACCAAGTGTTTCAAGAGGGCAACCAACTTTACGCCCGCAAAGGTCTCATGGGACGTATTGGTCCCATTGTTGTTCATGCCAGTATGTTAATTATCCTCCTTGGCGCGATTTGGGGAGCGTTTACTGGCTTTATGGCACAAGAAATGGTTGCCAGTGGCGAAACCTTCCAAGTGAAAAATATCGTTGAAGCCGGAAAACTATCTCAAGCAAAAATTCCTAAAGATTGGGCAGTGCGAGTCAACGATTTTTGGATTGATTATACGGCCGAAGGCGAGATTGATCAGTTTTACTCTGATTTATCCGTGGTTGACCGCGAAGGGAAAGAACTCAAACAAGAAACGATTCATGTCAATCAACCGCTACGTTATGACGGTGTAACCTTTTACCAAACGGATTGGGGAATTGCTGCGGTACAAGTGCAAATGAACAATAGTCCAGTTTTTCAAATCCCCATGGCGAAACTGAATAAAGAAGGAGAAGGGAATTTATGGGGAACTTGGGTACCCATTAAACCCGATTTAAGTGAAGGCGTTTCGCTACTAACCCGTGACTTAAAAGGAACATTGCTCGTTTATGATACCGCCGGAAAATTAACCGGTGTTGTCCGTCCGGGAATGGGAATTGAAGTGGAAGGAATGACCTTAAAAGTCAAAGATTTAATCGGTGCAACTGGCTTGCAAATCAAAGCTGATCCAGGAATTCCCATTGTTTATACGGGCTTTGGTTTACTCATGATTGGAGTTGTCATGAGTTACATTTCTCATTCACAAATATGGGCTTTACAAACTGAAAATTCAGTGTATCTAGGAGGTCAAACAAATCGTGCTCAAGTCAGCTTTGAACAAGAGTTTCTAGAGATGTTAACCACATTAGAACAAGAACAACCTCAACTGATGAGTACATCCTCAACTTGAGGCATTTCAGTGCCATTTCATAAGATTAAGACCAAGTTAAGCCCAAAAAATATAAAACAAGCTAATTAATCCTTCAAGGATTCGGATGTTCCGTTTAATATGGGGAGCAGAACAAAACCATTTATTGTGATCTCTCATGAAAAATTTTGAGTGACACAGTAGAATATCTATTTCAACCGATATCTCAATTAGAAAAATTATGATCAGCATTGATCTAGTCTTTTAATTGATTTTAATCACAATTTTGTCCTTACAATCTGATACTTAGTTATGAAAATCAATCGCAAATCTCTAACGACCTTAACGGCAAGTGCGGCCCTTCTTTTGGGAGCGGTGGGTTGTCAACAAGCTCAACAGCCGACAGGAGAAGAAGGAACCTCTGAACAACCTGGCACTGGTGTAGAAGTTATACCCGCTTATAGTGTATTAGAAGAAAAATTCCAAACTGAAATTGTCAACATGGCTTTGGAAGAGCTTGGTTATGAGGTGCAAAACGCTAAGGAATTAGAATATGCCACAATGCACACTGACATTGCCAATGGCGGCATTCAGTTTACGACAGTTCACTGGGAGAAATTACACAGTGACTTTTATACCAACAGCGGTGGTGATGAAAAATTAGAACGGATGGGAATTTTTGTTGATAATGTCCTCCAAGGATACTCCATTGATCAAGCCACAGCAGAAGAGTATGACATTACTAACTTAGAACAGCTTCAAGACCCTGAAATTGCTCAATTATTTGATACTGATGGTAATGGTAAAGCCAACTTAACCGGCTGTAACCCCGGCTGGGGCTGTGAATTAGTGATTGAACACCATCTTGATGAATACGGTTTACGAGATACGGTTGAGCATGATCAGGGGCAATATTTTGCTCTGATGGCAGATACTATTACTCGTTATGAGCAGGGAGAACCGATTTTATACTATACTTGGACGCCTTTATGGGTGGGTGGTGTCTTAGAAGCCGGAGAAGATGTAAATTGGCTAGAAGTCCCTTATACTTCTCTGCCTGAAGCCCAGGGTGAAGCCTCTGAAGAAACAACCACTGCTGAAATCGACGGGCAAAATCTCAATCTTGGGTTTGCTGTGGATCAGATGCGAATCTTAGCCAATCAAGAGTTTGTGGATCAAAATCCTGCGGCAGCAAAATTATTTGAAGTGATTCAGGTTCCCAGAACAGATATCAGTGCTCAAAACCGAAAAATGCGTGATGGAGAAGACTCTCCAGAAGATATCATGGGTCATGCCAGGACTTGGGTAGAAGAAAACCAAGATCAATTTGATCAATGGGTCTCGACCGCTCGTGAAGCCGCACAAGAACAAGCAGAAAACTAATCAATCCCTTATCCGTTAGTTAGAGGGGGAACCCACGAATGAGTTCTTCGTCAATTTCCCCCTTACGCTTGGTTCATTGTTCATTCAAGAACAACCTCTTGCTTTCAGCGAAAGGGTTTCTCGTGAACTACCGAACGCTGAATCAGAGATTACAGCGTCGGCTTCCTACCCAGAAACAAGCGAAGTAGTCGATTTCTTACGTCCTCGATTACTTCGTCTTACAGTTTGGCGATAGGCTTCATC
>JAAANX010000082.1 GCA_009909085.1 Cyanobacteria bacterium GSL.Bin1
TCCCTCAATTCATTCTCTGACTCAGTGATCTCAATTTTAAGTACTCCTGACATAACTTTTAGTTGTAAATAGACACCATCTTATTTGTAGCACATATTTGGCAAATTGGTATTACAACTGTCTTGCCTCAACCTGAATCAGGATTAAGGACTTTAATGACCTAGACGAAAAGAGCGCGATCATCTCAGGAGTAGGTATGGCAAACCACCAGGATCCTCATAGATTTTTCTCAGTGGCAGGGGGTCCCATGAAGATCCATAAAAGAGCCACTCCAGTGACAATACCATAGGCGGCCCAGCCCGTGCCGTTGACAAGACCAATCAGTACCTTAGGTAATACCTGACACATGAGTTGGCATAACCAGGCACCGATGGCCCCATTCACCGCCGCACCCAACCAACTGGCTAACATCCAAATTCTAAAGCTACGTGCTCGGAAACGAGTATGGCAACTAAGAAGACATCCTTGAAGGATTGCCATGAATGATAACCAGACTGGCAGATTGATCAGGTTAAGCCAGAAGACTTCCCCCATGCCAAACTGATGCCATAGACCGTTAACAAGACAATTAACGGCAGGTTGTAAGCCTATAGATAAGTGGATGCCAAAGATCCAGCCGATGGCACTTGCTAAAGGCCACCACCAATCCCTTATGCCGAGCCATCTCAAAACTGTCCATTGCAGGGAACCAATAATAGCCCCAGAGAAGATAAGTGTCGCCATAAACGGCCAACCATTCTCCTCAAGATATCCCACCAAGAAGCCCCCGATCAAATTAGCAGCAACCCAAGCGAGCAGAAACTTGATTGGCTGTATTCTAAACCGTTGAATTCGTCTCATCTGAAAAGAGATACCGTGATCAGAGTCAGTAGAGCACAAAGTCCGTTACAGGGAGAGAAATTTTCGATCAGCGATTGCGCTTATTAACCGGGAAAAGCCAAAAAAAACGGGTAATTGAAGGCGTCTGAACCCTGATTTTTCTGTACCACTCTGACAAAAGAAAAAACGGAGGAGACCACTTAGAATGACTCACTCGTGTCTAGGAAATTGCATCAGGCCAATGTTAGCTCTCTCAAATTTAGTTGAGGAGAGGGAATTCTATTCCCCTCCTCAGAAAAATTAGTATCCCAGCGGATAGTGGTAGTACCCCTCGGAGTCAACTTGTACTTGCTGATTATTCAGCTCGGTGTTAGAAAAGGCACTGGAGCCGTTAACGGCAGCATTACTGGTGTTGGACTCTTGGATGGAAACTTGGCCTTGAGGATCGTGATTGAAAAAGCCCTCGCGTTCCAACTGAATTTGCTGATTATTCAACTCAGTGTTGGAAAAGGCACTGGAGCCGTTGACTGCGGCATTTTGAGTGTTGGCACTTTGCACAGAAGTTTGGGCTTGTTGAGCAGCAGCGGGAGTGGCGAAAGCAACAATAGCGATGAAACCAAAAGCAAGTTTTTTACTAATCATAAGAGTTTTTTTTGGAGTCAGTGTTTCTAAAGGCTAAGAAATTTGGTGTGTTGTCCTTTAGATATGTTGAGGGAGGAGAATGTATGCATTTGTTATGAAACTTGAGGCGGAAATTGCAGCGATTTAGGGAAAGGCGCGATGCCCGAAAGGCGGTGGCTTTGCCACATCGCGCTAACCCTTCAAGATAACAACGCTAGAACCAAAGAACCAACTCTAAATCTTCCTAAGCCGATTACTTTCTCTTGCACTAGCTGAAAGCCCATTGATTCATATAACTTTTTCGCTCTTAAGTTAGTAACGTCAACACTGATATAAACTGAGCCTAAATGAGTAGACGCTTCATTAATGCAGTTTGAGAGTAACTGTTGACCAATCCCTTGATTCCGAGATCTGGAAGTCACAGCCAAATTAGCAATATCAAAGCTTTCCTGCGGATAAAGCCTGCAATATTTTAGAGATGACGACACCCCAAAAATCTGTTTCTGAAATCCTTACATGACAAAGCTTTTGAGCTAGATTGCCCCTGGTGGAAGCTTGGCTAGGTTCACCCCTTTGTTGATAAATTTTGTTTCCTGGCTTGTCAATGTAGAAAAGTTATGGACTTTATAGGGATTAGGAAGCCTTTGCAGTTAGTAAAGCGAGGTTGGAATCACGACCGGCTTGGAAGTGTTGAAGCGTCCCATTAAACTGCAATTGTCCCTCCTCCAGCATGACAATCCAATCGGCACGATGAATCACTTGGGGGCGATGACAAATTAAGATGGTGGTTTGACCTTGACGATAACTCAGGACTCGTTGCAAGACTTCTGTTTCGGTGATGGGATCGAGGTTAGCGGTGGACTCATCTAGGATTAAAATAGGAGTAGAATGGAGTAAAGCCCGCGCGATCGCGAGACGTTGTTTTTGTCCACTAGAGAGGTTTGCCCCCACCACACCCAGAATGGTGTCATACTGCTGGGGAAATCGTTGCACAAATTCATCTGCACCCGCTATTTGGCAAACGTTCCTAATCTCTGCAAGAGTTGCGTCGGGTAAACTGAGGCGAAAATTATCAAGAAGGGAACGATGAAGAAAGACTGAGGCGAAAATTATCAAGAAGGGAACGATGAAGAAAGAAGGCATCTTGAGGGACTAACGCCACCTGTTGACGCAGACAAGCGGACGGAATTGCGGTTAAAGGTGTGTCCCCAAAGTAAATTTCTCCCGATTGCAGAGGATAGAGTCCGGTGAGTAGTTTAGCGAGGGTGCTTTTCCCACAGCCCGATTTACCAATTAAGGCGATGACTTGACCGCCGGGAATTGTCATCGAGAGATTGTTGAGGAGTGGCAAGCGACCGGGATAATGAAAGGTAATATTTTTCAGGTGAATCTCAGCCGGATCGGAAACTTCTATCCAGGTTTTTTCCTCATCGCCTTGGGTATCAGGAACAGATTCAAATAACTCTGCCAGTAAACGGGTAATCGCTTTGATTTGCGTCCAATCACTGATGAAGCTGACTAGCGCGATCGCGAATTGCAAGAAACTTTCCTTTAATCCGTAAATGGCAATCAGTTTCCCGATGGTGAGATGGTCTTGAAAAACCAGAATACTCCCAAACCATAGCAAAATTACTGTTCCCACTCCGGCAATGCCTTCCGAGAGGAGATTACTAGCAATCCGAATCCTCGCTGCTTTCAGTTTGTACTTTGACTCCCGTTCAGTTCGTTGTTGAATCTCAGGATAGAGTCGATCCGCTGCTGCAATGGTTTTGAGGGTCAATGCCCCATTGAAGGCTTCAGAAAGCACTCCGGCATTTTCCCCCGCGATGGAGAAGGAACGATTCGTGGTTTGACGAATGGCAGATTGAAATGCCAATGTTGATCCAATCATCCCCAGTCCCACCGCAACGGTAATCAGTCCTAACTGCCAGCTATAGACGAAAATAAAGCCCATCGCCACTAAACCGATAAAAGTTTTGATGGGTAACTCAATCACCTGTTGCGACACCAGCAGATTAATTTGTTGGATATCCCCCAGACGACGAATCGCTGTGCCACTCCGACGGGCTTCATGATAGGCTAGGGGCAAATGTAAGACTTGTTTACCAAAATCGAGCTTCAACCCTTTTTGTAAGGCTTCGGCAAATCGCGCCACCAGAGTTGATTGTGTCCAGGTTAGCCCACTATTAATCAGAGTGAGAATGATGACACCAATCGCCACCGGGGTAAGGAGTTGACGCTGATCCTGAGTCAAGATTTGGTCAGTGAGAAATTGCAGCAGTAACGGTGTCGCCAATGCCAAAATTCCCACCGCCAAGTTCAACGGTAGCAAGGTTTTCAGAATGCCTCGATGTTGCCACAAACGCTGAACTAAACTAGCAAAGGGATTAATCGGTTGCGGATCATTGGCTTGGACTGCAAATTGTTCGGGTTTGGGTTCTAGATTCAAGCCTAATTCAATTAATTCAGTCATCATTTCTGTAGCAATTGTAATCTTAGTCTTATATTGATCTCCGTCTTTGAGTGTCCCTTTCGGCTTAAATATTTCAAAGAGCAAAGGAAAGGTAATATTTTTCCATAAGCCATAAGCATTAACTGAAACAATGCCTTGGTCAATTTTTCCAATGCTTCCTAAATACTGTCTTGCTACATAATCCGTCTTCTTACCCTTTTTCCTATCCCCAGTTTCATCAACAAGAACTGTTATCGGTTCTCCTTGTAGAGCCGATTTTATTAATCCTAACCTTCTCCTTCTCAATTCTTCTACTGACCAGGGTGCATTAGCCAGGAAGAGGAGCGACCCCGCGCCGTCTCACGGCGCAAGGGAACGCGCGATGATATGGTGTAGAGATTGCGCGGAATTAATTCCTACTCCTTTCGCAATTTCGGGGAGGGATTTTCGAGGAATTGGAGCAATAATTCCTAAGTGCAGATATTTGAAACACTCATAGTTTCTCACATCTTTAAATAGGTCTTGATAGTTGCTGCAATATCCATCTACCACGGCTAGGGTGGGTTCTGGATCTCGAGGTAAATGTTTACGAATCTGTAACGCTACATCCATTGTCCTTCCTGCTTTTTCGAGAGCAGACTTCTTGATTGTTCTCTATTTTAATTCGGAAAGTGACAGAAGCGTTCCACGAGCATACCTTACGGTGGCTCGTAATGAATTAAAGAAACTTGATGAATCTAAAGAGCAAATGCCTGTATATTTACTTTTGTTACCTGAGAGTTCAAACCGAGCCCTCATTGGTGTCTTCATTAGCGCCCGAACCAAAGCATGGTTGGAGATGATTAAGGGAATGACATTGGTGACGCTTTCAACAGCGATCCCGTTTAGGAGAATCAATTAACTGGTTCATCTCGCTCAGGTAACCTTCTCTTATCAAAAGCAATAATCCTCATGAAGCGGAAAAAATCTAACTCAACTCCCAAGCGGAAAGGGAAATCGACGAAAAATTTGCCAGTGCTCAATCCTCATGCTGCTGGAATCGATATTGGGGCAGAGCATCATTGGGTCAGTGTTGCTCCCGAACAAGACCCTCAGCCCGTTCGTCGTTTTGGCTGTTTTACCAGTGACTTATATGCTCTTGCCCATTGGTTGAAGGAGTGTCAAGTGGAGACAGTAGCAATGGAATCCACCGGAGTTTATTGGATTCCTCTGTTCCAAATTCTGGAGACTCAAGGCTTGGAAGTGCAATTGGTTAATGCTCATCATGTGAAAACCGTGCCCGGACGAAAGAGTGATGTTTTGGACTGCCAGTGGCTGCAACAACTGCACAGTTACGGTCTTTTGTCAGGTTGCTTTCGCCCCGAGAATCAAATCTGCGTTTTGCGTAGCTACATTCGTCAACGGGAAAACTTGATTCAAAGTGCTAGTACCCATATTCTACGGATGCAAAAAGCCCTAACTCAAATGAATTTACAGTTGCATCGGGTCCTTAGTGACCTCACGGGAGTCACTGGTCTAGCTATCATTCGAGCGATTGTTGCTGGAGAGAGAAACCCTCAAGTTTTAGCCTCCTTAAAAAATCCTCGGGTCAAAAGCAGTGTTGAGGAAATTGCCAAAGCCCTTACCGGAGATTATCGAGTTGAACACATTTTTGTTCTCCAACAAGAGCTACAACTCTATGATACCTATCAAACCGCTATTGCTGAGTGTGACCGTCAAATTGAACAATGTCTCACTCAGTTTTCCGACCAAGTTGATGTTGAGGTTTTCCCTCCCACTCCGTCTCGATATCGATGCAACAAACCTCAAGACAATCAACCCGCTTTTGACTTGAGAACTCATCTTTATCGCATCAGTGGGGTGGATTTTACTCGAATTAATGGCTTGGGAGCTTTAACCGTGCAAACGATTCTTTCGGAAGTGGGTCTTGATCCGACTCGTTTCCCCACGGTTAAGCACTTTTGTTCTTGGTTAGGTCTTTCTCCGGGCAGTTGTATTACCGGTGGCAAAGTAAAAACTTCTCGAACTCGTCAGGTTGTTAACCGTGCAGAAAGATGCTTTCCGAATGGCTGCTCACGCTCTTAAAAACAGTCGTTCGGCTTTGGGCGCTTTCTACCGGCGTCTACGAAGTCGGTTGGGAACTCCTAAGGCTATTACCGCTACGGCTCACAAGCTGGCACGAATTTTCTATTCTCTTTGGACAAGCGGTCAGAGTTATGTTGATCCTGGCATTGATTACTATGAACAAAAGTATCAAGAGCGACTCCTTAACAATCTTAAGAAAAAAGCTGATTCTCTTGGCTTTGAAGTCATTCCCAAGCCTTCAACTGATTCAGTTTCTTAGGAGCCCCTGAACTGGCGGCAGACCACCCGCTACGAATAAAAGAAACTTTGAATTGGGCGTCTGGAATGGAGGTATATTGATCAGTGTCCTGACAGTTAAAAC
>JAAANX010000083.1 GCA_009909085.1 Cyanobacteria bacterium GSL.Bin1
TCATTCTCTGACTCAGTGATCTCAATTTTAAGTACTCCTGACATAACTTTTAGTTGTAAATAGACACCATCTTATTTGTAGCACATATTTGGCAAATTGGTATAACGTTCCCAATCAGCAGCAGTAGACAACTCTTGAATCAGCACCAGCAGCTTTCGCCCGTCCGCTGCGTTGGGGTTGTTATGCCGCATCGTTACCTATCTATTAGCCCTCAAAACTTGTTCAGCCGTTAGTCTCAACTCTAGGAAAGTTGGAGAGACGATAATTTCACAGCCTCGAAGCTGCTGAATTTCATACTCTTCATCCACTAGCGAACAGATGGAAAGGGTGGGCTGTTTGGGCTTCCCAATCTGTCGAGTCCCCCCCAATCCCGCGTAGTCAGCAATCCAATATTCTGGGATCCCTAAAGCTGCGTAGTCCTCGACCTTACGAGCATAATCATTTTGCCAGTTGCTACTCACAACTTCCGCCACAAATTTAATCGAACTGCCTAGAGTTAGAATTGACTGGTCAGACCAAAACGGTTCTTGAATCAATTCATCTTGATCGACAACGGCAACATCAGGTCGAAACGCTGTCATCGCAGCATTAGAAGGGCGCAATAATCCTCGCTGAAGCACCAACCAAGGTAAGCCTGTTCCCTCGACCTGGACACAGATTTTTGCGGTGATGAAAGCGGTAACTTCTTCATGCTGACCTGTTGGTTCCAAGTCGAACACCTCTCCATCAATCAGTTCATAGCGGTTATCCCCACCATACTGGACAAGGAACTCGTCAAAGCTGAGCGACTTTTGTGGGGTTAGCTGGTCGATCGCGAGAGCCATAGGTCAACTTAGCCTGATCAATACCTTCAGTCTACCAAATTGAATTTTTGCTAGATGTACGCTGCGTATTACATTAAAGCCCTGCTGCCTAACGGTGAAGTGGTGCGGCAGCAGATGACCTTGAATTCTCTCTCACCGGTAATCTCCGCTTCGTCTGCACCAACGCAGTGTTAGGCGGTTGGTAGTTTCGATCTACTGGCGGCTTTTCCAGTAACCAGGCTCACGACTGCAATGCATGACTGCCAAAATCAAAATGTAGTCTTGTTCAATTGTATAGAGAATACCATAAGGAAACCTACGTGCCATACACCGCCGAACGTCTTTATCAATGGCAGCATAGCGGGTTGGGGCTTCCCTGATCCGATAGACTGTATCCTCGATCGCGTTTATGAATGCTTGAGCAACCTCAACCCTCTGCTCTATGTAGTATTGAACTGCTTCAGCGTACTCACTCAGTGCTTCAGGATGAAAGACGTACCTCATGGCTCAATCAGTCGTCTGACCTGAGCTAGAGCGTCTTCACCAGGGATTGACTCAACAGAACCATCTCGCACCTCATCTCGTCGGCGCTTGGCTTCAGTTACCCAAACTGCCTGAATTGCTGAGTCGGTATCGAACTCTAAGCTTTCTACCAACTTATCTGCGAGAAGTGCTCTCGCTTCACTAGGCAGAGACAATAATTCCTCAGTCAGTTGCTCGATTGACCGCATATTCCCTCTTAAGACATTGAATAGCAATATTAATATTCTAATAGCTTTAGACGGGTTATTAGCTACAGGTATCTAGGTAATCATTAGCCACGAAAGTGATCAATATCGTTGAGCTAAGATGCTCAGTTCGAGGTATCAAGGTATCCTACCAGACTAAGCGATCGCGCCTTCCTCTCCTTCCCAAAAACAACGATCACGCTCTCTCTACTCTTCCTAAAACACTGATCACGCGCTCAGTTATTCCAAGGAAAATGATAGCTTTTAATCAAGCCTATCTTTATAAATTTTTCAGCAATTTATCATATTCACTATGTGAACCAATCCAAAACCAAATGATTTTATTTGATGTTTTCAGGATTCCTACAGCACGCCAACCAATTCCTACTCTGATCGAATACAAAGGTTCTTGAGTGTTGAGTTTTTTAAATTCTAAACTCGGATGTGTTGGATTTTCCTTCCAGAGTTTATAATTCTTCCGTGCCGTCTGTTTAACTCTCTCTGGTAATTGAGCAAAACGTTGGACGAAATCATTAGTTAGTTCAGAATTCATAGTTCATCAAAGCCCATCTCCTTGGTTTTCCCTTCGAGAGAATCATTTAAAGCTTGACGGGCTAATTGATCTAGGGAGGAACTTTGAGGTTGAGATAAAGTCTCCTGCCATTGAAGCTCACTTTCAATATCTTCAATCACTTGTTGAGCCAGTTCATCTTGAATATGTTCTGGCAAATTTTGGGCTTTATTGAAGGCTTCTGTTAATAAATTAGTCATTTTTTTCTTCAGCAATCAAAAATATTTCTTGCTTTCTCAAGCATATCGCGCTCTCTCTACTCTTCACAAATCACGATGGCTTCGCCGGTTCGCGTAGCGAACATCGCGCTATCAGTTATCCCAAGGAAAATTATAGGTTTCAATCAAGCCCATCCTGACTAGCAATTGACTAAATGAAGAGCAAAATGTTTTCCGACAGAATGTTTGTCTCCTGTGATCGCGCCTTCCTCTCCTTCCCCAAACCGCGATCGCGCTTTTCTCCCTTCCACACAAACAGTGATCGCGCTCCCCTCTCCTTCCTAAACACCGATCGCGCTTTCTCCTCCTTTCCAAAAACAACGATTGCGCTCTTTCTCCTTCCTCAAACAGCGATCGCGCTTCCCTTTCCTTTTTACTGTCCGCGCCCAGGCTTGCAATCTGCAAAGCCAATTGCTTCGCTATCGAGAAAACTAGCAATTGCCATTTCAACCACTGCCTCAATCGGATACTCTATTTCAGTGGCTCGATCAATCAGAGCCGTCCGAATTCGCTCAGGCAACCGTTCTAAAATGACTTCAGCATCAGCAGGGGAAAGTTGCTCTTGAAGTTTAGATTGCATAGCATCACCTTTGAGTAGGAATCTGGACATTGTAAGGGGGATCGGTTGCCCTTAGAATAATAGCTTCTAGTTCCGATAGTAACGCAGGGTTTCCAAAATAAGGAAGAACCTGTACTGCGATCCGCACTTCTTCATCGTTATATTTGTCAAGCCACGCCCACAAAAAAGCCTTATGCCCACCACTAAAACGACCTCGTAAACTCTTTGTCTTACCGATGTAGAGCAACCCATTGTTTTTGTGCCGAATTGCATAAATACCGGGACGCATAGGAAGAGTGTCAAATTCACGGCTTAATGGTTGACATTCTTCAAAAGGGGTAAAGGCAATTGCATCTAAAATACCTCGGGCTTCAGTTTGAAGATCAGAGTCATTCGTTGGCATGGGAACATCGAAGGTTAACCGCATTAAATTATATTCCCATAACGCTAAAAAATAGTTAGATTCTATAATCTTCCCACTGCGATCGCGCTCCCCTCTCCTTCATCAAACAGCGAGGCTCTACGGCTCAGTCTGGAGACCTACGCGCTTCCCTCTCCTTTCTCAAACAGCGATCGCGCCCGATTTTTCTGAAACATCTAAGTCCGCCGCTGACTTTGGTCGTTAGCCATTGACAATGATTAAATTCTATAATCGTACAACAACTGTCACTTTCTATAAACATCTTTTCGGTGTTTGCATTGCAAGAGGAGAATCAGGAACTCTTTATCGTCGATTTCGTAACGAACACGATAAGCACCAATACGAATACGGTACTCATTGTCAGAACCTTTCATCTTGATCACTCCAGCAGGACGTGGGTCTTCAGCGAGTTGCTGGATTTTACCAGCAATACGCTCGTAAACGTCATCAGGCAAAGCATCTAGCTGTTTTTGTACAACTTTGGGCGTAATGATGATGTAGGTCATGTTGACTGCTCTGTGCGTTGTACCCTGTATTCATCAAAGGTCATGTAATCGCCTGCGTTGTAATCTGCACGGGCAGCTTGAATCTCAGCAAGGTCTTCTGGAGAATCTTCATCATCTTGGAATAACTCAGCTTCCAGAAGTTCCCAAAGCTGATGCTTTTCAGCAATCCCTAAGGATGAGATAGCTATCTTAAGTGATTGAAATGAGATATTTACTTTCACAGTATTCTCAGCCATTAGAACTTACCTCCATTTCTGATTTCATCTGTATATTTTAATTACTCTTATGCCCATTCTCGCATTGACTCATCGAGGTCATTTGCACTGCCTTGTTAGCCATCGACAATCATCAAACTCTATCATCTGCTAACCATGTAGGTCGAAGTGGAGCCCGTAGGCTTCGCGCCTTTAAGTTGTGTGATCGCGCCCTCTCTCCTCTTTCCAAAAACAGCGATCGCGCTTCTCTCCCTTCCACACAAACAGTGATCGCGCTCCCCTCTCCTTCCTAAACACTGATCGCGCTTCCTTCCCTTTCCACAAACAACGATCGCGCTCTCTCTACTCTTCACAAACCGCGATGGCTTCGCCGATTCGCGTAGCGAACATCGCGCGCTCAGTTATCCTAAGGAGAATTAAATGTTTCTTCAGCAACTTTCGCAAGTTCCTTCTTTCGCTGTGGGGTTAAAACAGACTTAAACTCTCCTGCTTCAAAACCACGCAGAATCTCTTTTTCTTCCGCATCAAGTTTGATTTCCCTCATGAATTGTCTCCAAAGTATTGCTGAGTCCCTTTTCTACTGGGAATCACAGTTTTTAAGAATATTTAATCATCACTTTGCTGTTAAGATATTTGAGCTACATTATAGGAGAATCAAACACTTGCCAACAGTTGAACAAGCTCTACGCTGTTTTCAGCTTTGCCAAAACCTCACCGATATGTATCTTTCCGTAGATATGCTGCGTCTAGATCTGAGAACGGGATCTTGCATCATCATTGCAGGAAATGAAGTTTTAATTGAGGTTTACCCCAATGGGAATTGGAGATTTATCTATGAACTCTGAATTTCAAACGATGACGATCAAAGAACTTAAAAAATACGTCTTAGAGCACCGAAATGATCATGCTGCTTTTCAGGCTTTAATGGAGCGTGTCGATGAACAACCTGAGAGACAAGTTTATGGTGAAGTCAATTCTGAACAATTTTTTGAACTGCTACAAAAGTATCGTCGCTCTCAGTCAGATGATGAGTAAGTAGGTCGGCGCATTAAAACAGCACTAGATTACGTTTTGTAAATCAAGTCAAAAGCCCCTCAAGAGGGGGAATTGAATTAAGTTTACAATCTGTAAGGAACAAGGAAATTATAACGCCGACCTACTTAGTGGCTTTAGCGCGATTGCCTCTGGCACCAAATTGAAGATTTGATCGCGCTTCCCTCTCCTTCCAAAAACAGCGATCGCGCCTTCCTCTCCTTCCCCAAACAGCGATCGCGCTTTTCTCCCTTCCACACAAACAGTGATCGCGCTCCCCTCTCCTTCCTAAACACCGATCGCGCTTTCTCCTCCTTTCCAAAAACAACGATCGCGCTCTTTCTCCTTCCTCAAACAGCGATCGCGCCTTCTCCCCTTCCAAAAAACAGTGATCGCGCCTCCCTCCTCTTACACAAAAACCGATCGCGTTCTCCTCCCTTTTCCTAAAACGTAATGATAAACCATAAAGTATTTTAGAGCTAAGATAAGTAACTAACGAGTCTTCTGGATTGATTTAGTAAAATTTTGAATCAAGAGCGATTATGGGAAATTGAAAAGTATGTCACTCAAGAGGGGGTTTGTCTTTTTGATGAATGGTTTGAAACCTTAGACTCTCAATTTCAAGCTCGAGTTGATGTTCGTTTTGACCGCATCAGCTTGGGGAATTTTGGTGATACTAAAAACTTAGGTGGGGGAATCTATGAATTACGATTTTCTTTTGGTGCAGGATACCGAGTTTATTATGGAATTCGAGGGAGACGAGTAATCCTTTTACTGACAGGTGGCTCAAAAAAGAGTCAGAATAAAGATATTAGACTTGCGAAAGAGCTTTGGAATGCTTACAAAAAAGAAAACAGAGGAGAATAATCTAATGCCAGTTAAAAGTTACAGAAACGATTTGCTAGTGAGACTGACTAATGCCGAGTATTCATCACAATATCTGAAAGTGGCTTTTGAGGCAACTCTAGAAGATGGAAATATGGAGGCTTTTTTATTGGCTCTAAATAATGTGATTGAAGCCAGAGAAGGGACTTCAGAAGTGGCTAAAGAAGCGAATATTTCTAAGGAAGAATTAAAGCGTTTTCTCAAGGAAGAAGAAAGTCCTAATTTGATGACGCTTACTTCTATTCTCAAAGCAGTTGGGTTAACAATTGACTTTAAACCCTCAGCATCTGTTAATCAAGACTAAACGCGATCGCGCTTCCCTTCCTCCCCTTTCTCAAACAACGATCGCGCTTCCCTTCCTCCCCTTTCTCAAACAACGATCGCGCCTTCCTCTCCTTCCCCAAACAGCGATGTGGCGAAGCTACCGCTCTACGAGCATCGCGCTCCTTCCCTCTTCTACAAAATTTGGCACTTTTAACTAATCAGTTTTCTTTAGATTTTCCAGTTAATCTGGGTCAAGCGACTTGTTAGCTGTAGCATCATATAAACTACCAGATACGTACTTATGAAGGATGCTCGATACAAGTGTTTGATAGGGGATACCTTCCTCTAATGCACGCCTTTGTAGTGCTTCTAGATCACGTGAGGAGATGCGAATATTGATGCGTTTATCTTTTTTGAAGGTCTCTTCCGCAGCTTTCGCAAGTTCCTCTTTTCGCTGTGGCGTGACAACAGACTTAAACTCTCCTGCTTCAAAATCACGCAGAATCTCTTTTTCTTCCGCATTTAGTTTCATTTGACTCATGAATTGCCTCCAAGGTATTGTTTGGTTGCTTTTCTACTGGGAATCACCGTTTTTAAAAAGATTTCATCATCATTTTCTACGTATGGGACTAAATAGGCATATTCATCAACCTCTACAACAAATATCCGTTGACTTGGATCTTTAACTTGGTTGGGGTGTTCAATATCGTCCAGCAATCGTCCCTTTTGTATGTTAAACAAAATATCCTCAAAAGATATCTGACGGTCTTCTATAAGTTGCTGATTTTTTTTTGAGTTCCAGTTGAAAGGCTTCATGAGGTTGAGTTTAACAGATATGTGTGCTTATTGGCATCATTTCTAGTAGCCTTCTCCAACAAGACTTCACTAAAACACGCGATCGCGCTTCTCTCCCTTCCACATAAACAGTGATCGCGCGCCCCTCTCCTTCCTAAACACCGATCGCGCCTTCCCCTCCTTTCCAAAAACAACGATCGCGCCTTCTCTCCCCTTTCCAAAAACAACGATCGCGCTCCCCTCTCCTTCCTCAAACAGCGATCGCGCCTTCCTCTCCTTCCCCAAACAGCGATCACGCTTCTCTCCCTTCCACACAAACAGTGATCGCGCTCCCCTCTCCTTCCCAAACACTGATTGCGCCTCTATCCGCCGCACTGCCTTTTCAGCCATTATCACTTTACTATAATGATCGAGCTCTCTCTATTCTTCACAAACCACGATGGCTTCGCCGGTTCGCGTAGCGAACATTGCGCTATCAGTTATCCCAAGGAAAATTATAGGTTTTAATCCAGTCCATCCTTACTAGCAATTTTTGTTCTAAGCAGTGAAGTTTCAATTAGGCACTGAATTACTTGCTTCCATAACCTTTTCTATATATTTAGCAAAGTCGCTTGTATCTGCAAAATAATTTGGATATGCTTTTTTCAGTCCATGTACTGATGAGGCGGATACAAGGACAACATCTTTGTCAGTATTGTCCCTAAAGTCTTTTTCAAGGCTCGCGTATTGCTCTGTTGCTAATTTGAGTTGCTCTTTAGGAAATCGTTGTACGTTCATAATTGATTCCTTTATATCTAAAGTTAAAAGGAAATAATCACTCTTATTCTGAGTTTTTTGCCCTAAATGATGTGTAGAAACAGCAAAAGCTCGTAATCTTGGCAAAACTCCTAAATCTTCAATGGCTTGGATTAAAGCAACTCTATTTTCTGTATAAGCGTTATCAGATAGTTTATGTTCCTCAATTTCTTCAAAAGCGATGCTTGCAAGTTTAAAAAAATCCAACCAAGAATCAGACCCTTGGCTTGCTTTAAGTGCTTGCCCCGTAAATGTTCCAACTACTTCAACAGCTGTAGCCCAAGAATGTTGAATCTTGCTTCTAATTTGTAATTCAACGGAATGTCTGGAATACTGTTTTTTATCTCCATTATATTGATATACCAAATGCAGACCTCGATAACCCGAGTATTTAGGAGATCGGAGATAATCCCTTTCACGTCGAAGGATATTTCTTGTTCTGCCATTTACTATTTTATTTCTGACCGCATAGACTTTAGCTTGATTTGCTACAACAATTCTACACCCTGCAATGTCCTCCATGCGATCAAGTTTCATACCTCCTTCTCTTCTAAGTTTTGCAAGAATTGACGGTGTTCTTTTCAGTCGTTGTACAATAATTGATTTTTTGTCTACCTCAAAAGCTTTTTTTCGGAAGTATCCAAGCATGGATTGCATAGGGTATGCATGTGATGACCTCCAATTGGACAAAATGTCAAATGCTTCTAAATACTTATCTAAATCAAATTGGGATGATTTTTGACATAGATAATCACCTGCACGCCTTACAGCTTTTTTCGTATAAATTAGTTCAGTCCAAGTCAATTAAATATCACCCTTATCCTTGAAAATCATGAAACCTGTCAGAGTCACTCATGATTTTATTTGCCTAGAAAATAATATGACCATAATAACAAATTTATTATCTTTAAATCACAAATCTTAATTGATAAATTAATGAAGCTAATTCTCAGGTAATGAAAGAAACATCTCCATCCTTACTTTGCTAAACTATCAGCACTATTACGGTGGACTAATCTGCCCTTAGTGCCGCTAAAATAACGTCATGGTTCATGTCAAGCGTTTAGAATTGTCGCGGTTTAAGTCGTTTGGTCAGACGACACAAATTCCGCTGCTAACGGGTTTTACTGTTGTTTCAGGTCCCAATGGGTCAGGGAAATCGAACATTCTCGATGCGCTATTGTTTGCGTTGGGCTTAGCTAGTTCCCGAGGAATGCGGGCTGAACGATTGCCCGATCTTGTCAATCATAATCAGAGTAATGGTAAAGGACGAGCCGAGACAACAGTTAAAGTGACCTTTGAACTGGATGATGAGACGGAATGGTCGGTGGCGCGTCGGCTACGGGTGACGAAAGAGGGAAGTTATGCTTCTACGTTCTATATTAATGATGAAACTTGTACGCAAAGTCAACTCCATGAACAACTGCGGGCGTTAAGAATTTATCCCGAAGGCTATAACGTCGTTTTACAGGGGGATGTCACCCGCATTATTAGTATGAACGGGCGGGAACGGCGGGAGATTATTGATGAGTTGGCGGGGGTGGCAGAGTTTGACCGCAAAATTGCCAAGGCGAAGGAAACGCTGGAGACGGTAAAGGAAAAAGAAGAACGGTGTGAGATTCTCCAACAAGAATTAATTAAAACGCGCGATCGCGCGGCCAGTGAACGCAATAAAGCGGAGAAATACCGTCAACTGAAGGCGGAAATTCAAGAGAAACAGCAATGGGAAGCCGTTTTGGAGTGGAAAGCCCTAAAACAGCAAATTGATACCTTACAGGGCGAAATTACGGGGAATGAGCAAACCTTAACTCAACTGCAGCAGACGATTCAAACTACAGAAAGTCAAATCCAAGAAGCCAGTCAAACTCTAGATGACTTGAACGCCCAAGTGAAAGCCTTGGGAGAAGATGAACAGTTAGAAGCAACCTCCAAGTTGGCAACGCAAAAAGCCCAACAAGAACAACTCCAACAACGAGAAGCAGAACTGAATCAAATTCTCCAAGATACAGCCACTGCACAGGAACAAACCCAACAGCAACGGCAAGAACAGCAGTCTCGCTTACAAACCCTGCAACAGGAACTAGAAAACCTCACTCAGACGAAAATCCAAGAATTACAGCAGGCAACTGAAGCAGCGCAAGCCAAACTGGCAGACAGTCGCGAACAAGCCAACGCCATTGCCTCAGCTTCCGAAGAATGGATTCAACAACAAACCCAACTCAGTCAACAAATTAATCAACTTCAAAATAGCCTTAACCCGCAGCGCACCGAACAAGCCCAACTGCAAGAACGAGAAACCCAACTGCAGCAAAAAATCGCAGAACAACAAACTACCCTTGCTTCTCTAAACCCTGAACTGGAAACCAAACAGCAAACCATCCAAGAATTAGAACAAGCCGTTAATCAACTGCAAGAACAAGTTCAAACTCTCGCACAACAACTGAGTCACGCCGAAGAAGAGAAGAAACTGCAACAGTCGACCCAAACCCGTCTTTTACAAGAACAACGGGATAAACAACGCAAGTTAGATAAACTGGAAGCCACTCAACAAGCCCAACAAGAAGCGCAAGGAACCTATGCCACCCAAATTATTCTACAGGCTAATCTCCCTGGCGTTTGTGGTTTAGTTGCCCAACTCGGACAAGTGGAACCGCGCTATCAACTCGCTTTGGAAACGGCAGCCGGGGGAAGACTAGCAAACATCGTGGTGGAAGATGACCAAGTGGGGGCAAAAGCGATTCAACTCCTGAAAGAAAAGCGCGGCGGACGCGCAACCTTTCTCCCCCTCAATAAAATTCAAGCCCCGCGTCAAAATATGACCGCTGCCTTGCGGTATGCCAATGGCTTTGTGGATTATGCTGCCAACTTAATTGATTGTGAACCCCGCTATCAGGTGATTTTCGCTTATGTGTTTGGTAATACCGCGGTGTTTACAACCTTAGAAAATGCCCGTCCGCATCTCGGGAAAACCCGTATCGTCACCTTAGAGGGAGAAATTTTAGAAAGCAGTGGCGCGATGAGTGGGGGAAGTCGTAGCACGCGCTCTAGCCTTCATTTTGGCACAGCTACCGAAACGGAATCCGATGAAATTCAACAGTTAAAAGCCCGTTTAGCAGAAATTGATGAAATTTTAGCGGTTTGTGAACCCAAAATTGAACAAGCGACTGCTGAAAGTCAACGTCTAACCGAAAAACTCAATGAAACCCGCCAACAGCATCAGGAACAACAATGGCAGTATAAGCAAACTCAGCAGGAAATTGAACGTCTCAGCCAACAGCAACAGCAAGTGAGTCAACAATTAAGTCAAAACGAAACTGAACTCGTGCAACTGCAAGGGCGTTTAGAACTCTTAGCCAACAGCATCCCGCAGCAAGAAACGGAGTTAGTGCAACTGCAAGCCGAACTCGCGGATCTCGAAGCCAGCCATAGCAACACCCAATGGCAGGAGATTCAACAAGTGATTAAACAACAGGAAGCAGAGTTAAAGCAAGCGGAAACGGCATTGAATGAAGCGAAACAGCAACAACAGCAGCTGGAAACTGAACAACTCCGCTTACAGGAAAAAATTTCCACGTCAGAACAACGGTTAACCGAGTATGAACAGCGCGTGTTAGAGACAAACCAACAAAAAGCGAGTGTGGAAACCCAACAACAAGAAATTGCTGAAAAAATTGCCGAAACCGATACTATTATTGCCCAATTACAAGAGAAACTCGGTAAACTCAAAGAAGAGCGCGATCGCGCTGACCAAACCCTTCGTTCCCATCAACGTCAACAAGATAAGCAAACTTGGAAGCAGCAAAAGCTGCAAGAAACCCTCAGCGAACAGCAAGACCAACTCGCCACTCTCCAAAGCCAGTATAAAGAAAAGGGAAATGCTCTTCCAGAACCACTTCCCGAAATTCCTGAATTAGTGCAAGAAACGCCCAGCGAAACCATTACCTTTGCTAACTACAGCGAACAACTAACCCACCTGCAAGAAGAACTGCGCCAGATGCAAAAACGCTTGCAAGACATGGAACCGGTCAATATGCTGGCGTTAGAAGAATACGAGAAAACCCAAGCCCGTTTGGATGACCTCACCGAAAAACTAACCACTCTCCAAGCGGAACGGAACGAACTTCTCCTGCGCATCGAAACCTTTACCACCCGTCGCCTTGAAGCGTTCAACGAAGCTTTTAACGCTGTTAACGAAAACTTCCAAACCATCTTTGCCACCCTCTCCGAGGGCGATGGCTACTTACAATTGGATAAACCAGACGACCTTAGTAACGCCAACCTCAATCTGATCGCCCATCCCAAAGGAAAACCGGTTCAACGCTTACACTCGATGTCTGGCGGAGAAAAATCATTAACCGCTCTTAGTTTTATTTTCGCCCTCCAACGCTATCGTCCTTCGCCATTCTATGCCTTTGACGAAGTGGATATGTTTTTGGATGGAGCAAATGTTCAACGATTAGCTACAATGATCAAACAGCAAGCCGAGCAAGCCCAATTTATTGTCGTTAGTTTACGGCGACCGATGATCGAAGCATCTATGCGAACCATAGGCGTCACCCAAGCCAGAGGCGCGTACACCCAAGTTTTAGGTATTAAACTCTAAAGTCTTTACATTGGATACGATAAGATTAGTAGGCAAGACGCGGTTAACCCGCTCCGACCACAAAAGTATAGATTAACCAACTCCTAATTTACTGATACAAGCTGCGAGATCAAGGACTAGCAGAACAAAACAATGACAACTGAATTCAATCGTTTACGCTCTGAAGTTATCAATACCCAAGTCATCACCCGTAACAGCGGAAAGCGGTTAGGCGTAGTCAAAGAAATGCTCGTTGATATAGATCGGCGAGAAGTGGTGGCATTGGGGTTAAGAGACAACTTGATCTCCGTTGCAGGGATGCCACGCTATATGTATCTAGAAGACATTACTCAAAGTGGGGATGTCATTCTAGTTGAAGATGAAGAAGTGATCGAAGATGTTGACATCGAAGCACTGAGTGCATTAATCAACTGTGAAGTCATCACGGAAGACGGAGAAATGCTGGGGCGGGTCCGTGACTTTCAATTCAATATGGAGGATGGCAAAGTCTCGTCTTTGATCATTGCGTCTTGGGGATATCCGCAAATTCCGGATCAAATTCTCAGTACCTACGAACTCCCCATTGAAGAAATTGTTAGCAGCGGTCCCAACCGGATTATTGTCTTTGAAGGCGCAGAAGAACGTCTCACGCAGTTAACTGTTGGTCTCTTAGAAAGACTAGGAATTGGTAAAGCGCCTTGGGAAAAAGACGACGACGATCTTTACTATACTCCGCCGACCGCTCGTCCAGAAAATCAGTTAGGAACTGGCTTACCGGAACGTCCTCCGATTCGCCAAGAACCGGTTGAACGTCGAGAACCGATTCGGGAACCCGTTTATGAAGAAGAACCGGTTTACGAAGAAGCCTGGACAGAAGAAGAATGGCAAGAACCAGAAACCCCTCCTCGTCAAGAAGAGTCGATTCGCTATCAAGAAGCAGTTTTAGAAGAAGACAACTGGGGAGATGCTGATGCACCTTATGATGAACCAGAGTATGAACCGGAACCGCTCAATGGTTTAGAGGATGAAGAAATTGAAGAAGATGTTTGGCGAGATGAGGATGAAACCTATGTCCCGCCAAAAGTTGATCTTCCTGAAAAACCAAAAGCGAAGGACAAAACGAAGGAAAAAGAGAAAGAACCTGAGTACGAAGAAGAAACTAATTATTAGGGAGAGTTGTTCAGGATGGCTTGTTGCTTGCTGAAAATTCCATGATTTTCTTGCTCGCTAATTTTTTAAGATGATGCATGATCGCCAACCCGAAAAATCGAATCTTGATGAACAGATCAATCAATTGAAATCGGCACATCAAAACAAGTCATCCCCCATGTCTCAAGAAAACTCAAACACTGATCCCACTGATGAATTGTTAGAAGCAGTAAAGTCTCAGTTTCAGCAACAATCTGATTCCACTGAAGATAATGACTTGGTGGATGAAGTGAAGTCTCAATTTCGACAAAACTCTCAGGACAATGCTGCTGAATCATCTCTCAGTGAACTCAAATCTCAGTTTCAAAATGCGTCTCCTCCTTCTCAAGAGAGTGAAGAAGACTCATTAGCCGAGATCAAATCTCGTTATCAACAGCAGAAACAAGGTGCTTCTGCGCAAAAGCGTGATTCTCGCACCGATGAGTTACTGGAATCTTTGAAAACCCAACATCACAGGCAAAAAAAAGAGCACACCGAAGAGGACTACAAACGTCATCGCGAGGAAATCATCAAAGCTGAACAACAAAAACAGAAAAAACGCAAGTATTTAACCCAGAAAGCCCAAACCTGGTTAGAAAACCTCGATCCCTATTCTGATGAAGGATTTTGGTTTGAGGAGTTTGCAGAAAGTTATTCGTCTCGGTTGGAGGCGGCTGTCGATTATCTTGCTGTTTTCGAGGAAAATTAACCCTGCTCAAGAAAACGGTAGCATGAGACAATTCTGTTTAGAGGTAGGGAATGCTGGTTTGTCGCGCAAGCATTATTCTCGTTTTTGTTAGACTAAACTTGTGATCCCAACAGAATTGATTCAGTCAAAAAGAGGTGAAATATGGGAATTTCTTTGCAGAAAGGACAACGGGTTTCGCTCGAAAAAGTATCTCCCGGTTTAGAAGCAGTATTTGTCGGTTTAGGTTGGGATGTGAATCAAACGGATAGCGGAAGCGATTTTGATTTAGACACTTCTGTTTTTCTTTTAGGTAGTGATGAAAAGCTGATTTCTGATAATCATTTAGTTTTTTATAACAATTTAAAGAGTCCTGATCCTGACAATTCTGTGGAACATATGGGCGATAACCTTACCGGTGCAGGAGAAGGGGATGACGAAGTCGTCATTATTAACTTGAAGAAAGTTCCAGAAGATGTGCAAAAGATAACCTTTGTCGTCACAATTTATGATGGTGAAAAACGGGGACAAAACTTTGGACAAGTGAGTAATGCCTTTGTCCGTTTAGTTGATGTTAAAACCAAAGAAGAAGTACTTCGCTACGATTTAACCGAAGAGTATTCCATCGAAACGGCCATGATTATGGGAGAACTGTATCGAAAAGATGGAGAATGGCGCATGAGTGCAGTGGGTCAAGGCTATGAAGGCGGATTACAGGCAATTCTCAATCGTTATAGTTAAATAATTGATCCCCCTTGTCTCGGGAGAAATTAAGATATCCGACAACACTTGTTTGGGTCGGGGAACGTCATGAAAAAGTTAACGTCAAAGCCCAATGATTTAAGAAATTTTCTTGAGAAACTTTTACTGATTGCAGTGATTGCAGGAACGACGGTTGCAATTCAGACACAGCAAATTGCTTGGGGGTTCATTCCAATCGCGATCGCGCTGATTATCAACAATCTGAATCGAAAAAAAGAGCAGCGATCGCAGCAACATCGCTCTCATCATCTAGAAACTTTACTGCAAAGTAGTGAAACCGAACAAGAAAATCAGCAAATTAACTTCTTAGACTTACAAAAGCAAATTCAAGACGTTCAACAGGCATTGACTGAGTGGAAAGAAACCCACACTCAAAACTTAGAAGACATTCAAGGAACAGTTTCTGACTATCGGCAATTCAAAACGACTCAAGACAATCAATTAAAAACGCTGCAAACCCAACTCTCAGAAATTCAAGACCAATTCCATCAGTTGCAGACACTAGCAGCAAAGGAGTCTTCCCATCAAGAACAAATTAAAAACTTAAATGAGTGTTTACAACAACTCACGGAACTTTTAGATGCAATCGCGCAACGCCAAACGGAGGAAAGTCAACTCTTAAAAACTAAATTAAGCGAGCTTCAGTTAAAATTCAATCAATCTCAAGAAATTGACTAATTCCTTTACTTCGGGTGGGTGATTATTGCACCCTTTGCCATAAACGTTGAATCTCAGCTAATTCTTGCGCCTTAGGAGTCGATAAGGCTTGGTTGGCAGGATTGACCGCTGCACCGGGAATATTTTGTCCCCAAGGACTATTGGCAACTGTACTGAGATCGATTTCAGAAATGGCAGGACGAAAACCATATTGAACAAATACCGCTTGTTGTTCGGGTTGGCGCAGAAAATTAATAAATGTTTTCCCTGCTTCGGCTGTTCCCCGATCTATATTGCGACGGACAATCCCCGCAGTGGAAACCGTTTCAATCGTGGGATCAAGATAATAAATTTGGTAACTTTGGTTGCGGGTTTGTTGCGCTTGTTCCCAACGATGTAAGGCAATACTTTCGTAAACGGTCGCGACATCAGCATCATTGGGACCTCTAGTGATAAATTCTTGCAGGAGAATATCCGTCGAACGTGGGGGTAAATAAACTGAACGCTTGACTAAAGCAAATAGAGATTCTGTCTCCGCTTGTCGCAGCGCTTGTGATAAAGGGTCTCCAGTTTTGGATTGCGCCCACAAGCTGAGGGTCAACTGACCACTGTTAGAACGGGTGGGATTGGTGGTGATGAAATCAAAACTTCCCCAATCGGCAGATCCCCCAATCCGACCCCAATTTCCCTGCTGCATGGCATTTTCTAAACGTCGCCAGTCAAAGCGCCCGGAAGGAAATAAAATCTTTCCTCTCTCTTCCCAGGCAATCCCGACTAACATCGTCTTCGCGATCGCGCTGGGTTGTTCATAAAAGGCTTCTCCCTCCTGCCAACGTTCGGCTAACTGTTCTAAAATCTGGCCATTGGCAGGAATTAAAACCGTTGGGTTAAAGTCATTGCGCTGGTTAATATAGTTATTCACCAAATCTTGCGACCCCTGAAACTTCAATTCGAGATCAATTTGGGGATGGGCTTGTTCAAAGGTCGTTTCCAGCGTTTCTAACGGTTCTTTTAATTCTGTCCCACTAACCACAACCACCGTTTTATTCAAACCCGGTAAGGGGACGTAACTCGCCCCAAGGGAAGCGACAATAATCGCGATCGAAATCCAAGTGTTCTTTTTTTGTTGCTTTTGTTGCGTCTCACGAGTGCTAGTCATGGTGCTTTACTAGTTAAGATATCCACGTTTTCTTGCAAACTATTGAGTTCTGCACTCAAATTTTGGAGTTCCGTCACTTCATTCACATCCGCCAAATCGGCACTGCGTAACTTATTCTGTAGCTGTTGTAAAACCCCGGCTAAGTTTTGGATCGCGGTATTGAGGGCAATCACTTGTGCTTGTCGGGCGTCTTCTCCTTGCTGGGCTAAACGAATATTGCGCTGAACACTGTTTTGGAGGCCTTCTAACTGCTGACGAGAGGCACCAGAAGCTTTAGGCAATTTTGTTTGAATATCGGCGAGTTGGTGTTCTAACTCAGAGACCGAAAGTAAAGAATCCGACCCTTGGAACTTACGAGACAGGGTTTCAATTTGGGTGGGTAATTCCTGAGCGCGATCGCAGGCATATTGCACTTGGGTGAGGAGATCTAATGATAAAGAGGTATCGGACAAAGCGCGATCGGCTTCTTCTCGCAGCATTTCTGCTTTTTCTGCAACCGCTGTTGCCGTATGGCTTACTGCGGCTAAATCTTTTGCTAAGGCGGGGTTATCAATCAGCAGGGGGGCGGGGGCTCGTGATTTTTGAAAAGACGCACCGGCCGTCGCGATCGCGCCGGAGACAGGAAGAATCATATAGCTGGGTAACCCCACTAACCGCACACCGAGCACTAAAACCAGACCACCAATTAACACCGCGATCGGGTAATGGAGCGGATTAGCAAACCATTTCATCAACAACCTCCTATTCAAGTCCTCAACAGCTAGATCCAGCTGAGGTTTTGCTAACAATTTTACTGTAATCTGAAAACTTACTGTAGAAAAGATTTTGTCTGTGTCGCTTCGAGACTGAGCTAAAAGGATTACCTTTTCCTTCGTTTCATACTTGATCACTAACATTACTAATTGTGATGTTTTTAGATCGAAAGAAAAAAACCATAGTTATACTTGGTAAAGAGGCATCAAGTGTGATTTTTAATTGATTTTACTATTCTAGAGAAATGTAATTTTATGTGACAAAAATCAATATAATTAAATTAATATTAGAAAAGTAATCACTCAAAAAATATGTTTAAAAAAATATTAAATTTATATAAGTTTTCTCAATCTATGTTGCAAATATCAGCTTTTCCTGAAAAAGTAGCAGCGGATACTATTTAGAATTAAAGTAACGATAATATACATTATTTAAGCCATGGATACTTCTCTGATTTCGGCACAAGAAATACCAATTTTAATTATCGGTTATGGCAGTATCGAACAAGGAGATGCTTACGCTGGCTCGATGGTCGCAAAAGTGATCCAAGATTTAAAGCTGGAAAAAGTGAAAGCGCTCAGCGTTGATATGCTAACCCCAGCTTTAGCACCACTGATCTTAAAAGCAAAAACAGTTATTTTTGTTGGTTCTTATTATGTTTATGAACATATGAATCCAGAAATAATAATTAAGCATTTTTTACCACGAAACCTTACTGCTGACTTTGATACGGGTTATGATTGCTCTCCGCAAAATTTATTGGCTTTTGTAGAATCAGTGTATCATAAACTGCCTGAAGCTTATTGGATCTTGATTCCAGCCACTACTTATCGATTTCAAAATCATTTTTCTGCAACCACCAAAGCAGCAATGGAAGAGACTTTGAGATACTTTAGCCTTGAAGCTAATTTAGATCGATTTTTAGCTCAATCATCCTCGAATGAGTATGCTGTTTCCACCTAAGAAGACTTGAATTTAGTTAAGAATGATCATCGAAACGGTTGCCTGCGCGGCAAATTGATTGAGCAACTTCTAAACCGGACAGAAAAGCACTTTCAGCACTGGAGGCTAACTCATATTTTGAAGCAAATGCATCTCCTGCCAAATAGAGAGAAGGAAGCGAAGCTTGGATGAATTCCGGTGGTGAAAGAAAGGGGGCATCGAACTGAGCCAGGGGAGTGCTGTATCGCCAAAAATGCACTTGATCATCGAGAATATGGGCTTTGCCTAAATGTTCTCGCGCTGCAGCGATGAGTTCTTGAGCGCCTAAATGCCGACGTTCATTATCTTGATACTCCTGACTAAACTCAGCCGTGCCTTGTAAAGTGACAGTATAGTATTGAGAAGCAAGAGTTTTTTGAGAGTTACAAATCATCGAGTCTAGTTTTTCTCCTTGAATATGATAATAACTCCCTTGCTCAAAAGGAAGGGGGGCAGAAACAAGCAGTAATACCACTAAACACATTCGATAAGAAATCTGATTCAATCTTCTCAAGGAAGTGTCGAGTTGAGGCAAATGAGAGCGTTGTAAAAGCTGTAGGCTTTGAGGTAAGGGTGCAGTGAGGATTAGCAGCTCGCTGTCATACGTGCTGCCATCCTCTGCCGTCACTGTCCAACCCGCAGCATCACCATTCAAATTCACCACTTTGGTGCTGGTCTGAACATCAAGATTGGAAGCCAGATATTTGGCAATCTTCCGGATACCGTTAACCCCCCAATATTGTTTAACGTCAGTGGCACCGGACCGGAGTTCAATGAGTTCTAACTTCCGCCATTGGTCAAGCCAGGACTGAAATTCTGGGCTTTTTGCGCTCAGAAATTGTACCCCATAGTCACAGATTAAGCTTTCTGAGAAAGGATCTTGCTCTGAAATTTGATCAGATTTCCCTTTTGCCAACGAGGGAGGATTCATCCGACGGGTTGCCAAACGTCCGCCAATGCCTCTCCCTTTATCCAACACTTTGACCGTAAACCCCTGTGATTGCAGGTGAGTTGCTGCCACTAAACCCGTCAATCCCCCTCCAATGACCAAACAGTCCTTTCTCAAGTTGTTCTGCATGACACTCTTCTTCTCCGTGACGGATTAAGTAAGCCCAGTTCCTAATCTCCCTAAAACTCTAATTGTAAATCAGACATCAGTTGAGCAATGGTTTGTGGATTACCCTTGCGATAATAGCCCCCGTTCAGTTCTGCCATTTGTTGAAGCACATTGGGATTAAATTCCCCTTCCTTGCCATAACCCACAGTAAAGAAGGCAATCCGACGATCCGAGGAGAAATTATTTTGTTCTAATTGTTGAGTAAGGTTTTGGAGAGAAACTTGTGAGTTGGAATCTTCACCATCAGTCAAAATTAAGACAGCATTAATAGCCTCTTCCCGATAGTTTGTCTCTAACCAATTGCGAGCTTGTAACGCCGCATCGTACAATCGTGTTCCGCCATCGGCACGCAGGTTAGCAATAAACTGCATTCCCCGTTGTCGTCCTTCAGCCGTTCCATCTACTAGCACCGGTTCCTGAATTCTAAAGTCAAAATCGATTAAAGTAATTTTTTCTTTGGGACCTAGGTTTTCGATATAGGTGCGTAACGTGCTTTGTACCGCCGGTAATTTTGACCCAGCCATTGACCCGGAAGAATCAACGACGACCACCACTTGCGACGGCTTTTTCGCGTAGTTTTGCCACGAAGTCAGCATCGCCTCGACCACTTCTGGAGAAGGCGGGCGTAAAGAATTGTAGGTGGCATTAGGATCAACGCCGTATTCCTGAGAAAATTTATTTCCTAACGCGACTCCCGGTACCCCTGGACGTAATCCAAGATCAGTCGCGATCACCTGAATCTCCTCAGAACGGAGAAACTCAATCACTTGCTCAGCGGCTGCTTGTTCTTGCTCATTGACCCAGGGCGCTTGCGGTAGAATGGCGCGTAAGTTGGAGGTAAACGTCGCTTTTGGATATACCGCTTCATAGCGGGTGGTATTGTTCGGGTTACTATTGGCTGCAATGACCAGAGATTCATAAACCGAAGCAATAGAGGCCCAAAACACACCATTGGCAACCATATCTTCCGCTAAACTGGCGGTGGAGGCGCCATAACGGGTGATTTTGCTTTCAATTTCTCGCACTTGATCTTGATAAGTTTGGACATCAGCAACGGTCATTTGTTCCGGGGCTTTCCCGGAAACGCTGGCAAATTCGGCAACCAGAGTTTGTAAACCGGAATTAGAACGAGTCGGGGCAGTATGAACAAAGTTAATGGGTAAAGAGGGGCTATTTGACCCCAGTTGCTGATGATTATCGAATTTGACAAGGGTTTGGAATAAGTCTTCTTGTTGGCGTAAGTCGGGGGCTAACTCCGCTGTTGTCATAAAAACCATCGGGCTATTGGCAAGCAACGGTGCATCTGGAATATTTGGAATATAGTTTTGTCCGGGAAAAATTTGTTCAACCCGATATCGTAACTGAGCATGATAGATTTCTCCATCAACGGAAATTAAGGTGGGAAACTGAGGATCCGATGCGGAGAGACTCCCTGCATTGAGTTGTTGAGTAAGCGTCACAACTTCAGAAACAACATCACCGCTACCTTTAGTGTCACAAGTCAAATAAAAGCGTTCACCGGTTTCGAGTTTGGGGTTTTGTTGATTCAACCGTTCTGCTGCGCGATCGCAGAACATTTTTAAATCACTGCCCGCAAGAAATTTCACTTCAACCCCTTGCTGATTACCATTAGTGCTCGGCGCATTATTCAGCTGACAGCCGGTGAAGAGAAAGGGACTCCCCATTGTTATTAACACAGTAAAATTTCGGATAAGATCACTCATGATTTCAAACTTGTTCCGAGAAGATTGAGCCATTTCAATCATACTGCCATTCATTTTGGGTGGGAAGGATGAGTTAGGTCATTAAGGAATCCAACAGCCTTGAAGCGGTTGGCGTGTCAATATGATATAAATGATACAAATCGCTTTTAGCGCCATCTGAGCCATGTACCCAGATCAAGATGAAGTTCGTCGCTTAATCGACTTAATGCCAGCTTCGGGACGGATGTACACCAAAATTATTCCCAAGCCCCAGCAATCGCGCCTCATTGAAGCGCCTTTCCCTTTTCCTTGGCAGCAAGGCGCGCGACCCATTTACATTAATTTTGACCTGTGGACGGATCTCTTGCGAGGAGAACGAGATCTGGCATTACTACGTGCTGTTTGTTGGCTAACCGGAATTAAATGGTTTAAACCGGATTTGTACCAAGGGGTGGTTGTTGCGGGATTGATCGGTGCTGGCGTAGAAGCCGGGCAAGGGGATGCGATTGGTCTGTTGGTCAGTGGCGGTTTAGCGGTCTTAGCAGGAAGCCAGATTTGGCGCAAAACGCGCAGTGTGCAAACGGAATTAGATGCTGATGAAGCAGCCATCCGAGTGGCGCAACGGCGAGGCTATGATGCAGAGGAAGCGGCCCAAGCCTTGTTAAGCAGTATCGAAAAAATTGCCGAAATTGAAGCGAGAAGTAGTCTTAGTTTTTCTGAGTTGGTGCGAATGCAAAATCTACGCAAATTAGCGGGTCGTTCTGCAGTGGGTGTGCCAGAAGGTGTCAAAAAAGAATTCTAATCGCTAGAATCGGAACCAATGATCTGTAATGGCAAAGTGTTTCTCGAAACAGTTTGACGCGACTCAACAAACAACCAAAACTTAGTGTGATTTCTACAGAACTGGACTCCCTTCTGAAGCAAGCGCAGGAGCAAAAACAACTGTCTCCTGAAGCGGGTAAATTATTACTGACTCAGACCGATCTTGCTGCCCGACAAACCATTCAAGAAACAGCAGACTGGCTTCGTCAACAACAAGTTGGAGAAACTGTTACCTATGTTGTGAATCGCAATATTAATTTTACGAATATTTGCGAGCAACATTGTAGTTTTTGTGCCTTCCGGCGCGATGAAGGTACAGACGGTGCCTATTGGCTCAACTTTGAGGAAATTTTGGGCAAGTGTGCCAATGCGGTAGAACGAGGCGCAACGGAAATTTGTATGCAAGGGGGATTAAACCTGAGTGCTCAGATTAACGGTTCAGCTTTAGCTTATTATGAGGAGCTCGTGAAAACCATGAAAAGTGAGTTTCCGGATCTCCACATTCATGCGTTTTCTCCCCAAGAGGTGCAATTTATCGCCCGACAAGATGGCATCAGTTATGAAACCGTCATCGGGGAATTAAAAGCGGCCGGTGTGGGTTCAATGCCGGGAACAGCAGCGGAAATTCTTGACGATCGCGCTCGCAAGATCATTTGCCCAGAAAAAATTAACACTCAAACGTGGTTAGAGATTGTCAGCACAGCCCACCGCATGGGAATGCCAACCACTAGCACGATGTTATCGGGACATATTGAAACGCCACAACAACAAATTCACCATTTAGAACAGCTGCGATCGCTGCAAAAAATCGCGATCACGAACAACTATCCCGCTCGCATTACTGAGTTTATTCTCCTGCCCTTTGTCGGACAAGACGCTCCGAAACCGCTGCGGCAAAGAGTCGGACGAGATCAACCCATTTTAGAAGATGCCTTATTACTGACAGCAGTGGCGAGAATTTACCTCGGACAATGGATTCCCAATCATCAACCGAGTTGGGTGAAACTCGGGCTGGCGGGAGCAACCCAAGCCCTCAATTGCGGTTGTAACGATCTCGGCGGGACGTTAATGGAAGAACATATTACCACCATGGCAGGGGCGCAGGGCGGAACTTGCTTAGAAGTGGCCGACTTACAAGGCGCGATCGCTGCGGTTAATCGTCCCTACCAAGAACGAAACACACTGTATCAACCCCTTCCACAGCCGGTTACATCTTAAACCCTATCCTCATTGCTACTTAATCTTTAAACCATGTATAACAATAACAATCACGACAACTCCCGCTATAGCCATAATGGTTCGCGCCCGTCCATGCAATCGCCATTTAGTGAAGATAATGATCACGGCTTTCCCTCTCCGTTATCTGAAGACAATTTAGACCAGCATTCCGATCAAAATTCACAACCTTTAAGTCCACAGGGCAAGGAAAACTTACGGTTATTACAGCGGTTTTACATTACACTCATCGTGACTGGGGTTGTCATTGGCGGGATTTTAACCTTGGGAATCGCAAGCTTGATGCATCAATGGGATATGATTGATCCGCCGACCGAACAACAATTCAAGAATTAGTGATTCGTTACGGCTCAATCTGGGGAGAAAAAAAGAATGATCAAAAAAGTCTTATTTTTCCGGGGACTGATCACAAGCTTCGGTGTCAGTCTATCTTTGATAGCCCTCACTCCCAGTTGGGCACAACCCCCTTTCCAAAACCCCTTACAAGTCGAGACATTTGCTGATCCTCTCCTGCCGGAAATCCCCGTTATTCGTCCTTTAAGCCCTTTAGAACAATTTCGCTTAAAAGAACCCGTTGAGCAGCTCAATCAGCAAGCACAACAAGTGTATCAAGAAGGAAAGGTAGAAGAAGCGTTTCAAGTTTGGTATCGAGAACTCCGGTTGCGCCAGAAACTCGATCGCATCGAGGAAGTGGAAGCCTTGGGGCGAGTAGGGGAGGTCGCTTGGCAAGAAAATCGTTCCTCAGACTTTCGCAATATTGAGGAACGCTTAAGAGTGATTGAAAAAACGGCGCGAGCAGAGAATAACCGCGATTTGCTAGCAGCCCTTGCCGAAAATTATGAACAGATGCGAGAACTCGATGGCGCGATCGCGCTGTATGAAATTTTGGCAGAAGACCGAGAAAATCCCACTCCCTTACTGGAAAAAATTGCCCAACTGCACGCCGATCAATTTCATTACCAAGACGCTGCTCGTACCTATGAACAACTTTTAGCCGAAGCCGAAGCCCAAGGCAATACGCAAACGGTCATTAATTACTTAAAGCAACTCAAAAATTGGTACGAACAAGCGGACAATCCAGAAGCCGGAATTGAAACCAAGCAGCGTTTGATCGAAATTTACCAAGAGCAAAAAAATCTAGACGCCTTACCGACTTTAATGGTTGCCTTAGCCGACGATTATCAAACACTGGAACAGTTTGCTCAAGCGAGTCGAACCTATCAAGAGGCCTTTAAGCTGGCGCGTTCCCAACAAAAATACGCGATCGCGGCAATTGCCTTAGAAAACTTAGCTGAACTTTATCGCAATGATAGTTCTCTAGACACCACCCTCGATATTTACCAGCAACTAATCGTGATCCAAGAACAGTCCTATGATTACTATGGCTTAATGGTTACCTACGACAAAATCGGTGAAATTTATCAGCAGCAAAATCATCAAAAGCAAGCCCGGATTGCCTATGAAAAAGCCCTAGAGTTTGCCCAATCTCTAAGCTATCAAGAAGACTACTTTCGCAATAAGATTCAGAATCTACAATCTTCAAAAAACAGGTCAATTATTGATAATTGCAAAAAAAACTTGGCTTGACCTTGAATTTTATGTTATTTAGGGAGGAATCCTGAATCTAAATAACCAATACCTCCTTCATGCGTGTCTTACTCGTTTATCCCCGTTTTCCCAAGAGTTTCTGGTCTTTTGAAGAGGCTTTAGCCCTGGTTAATCGTAAAACCTTCTTACCGCCTTTAGGTCTGATTACCGTTGCTGCTATTCTCCCTCAAAAATGGGATTTTTACCTGGTCGATTGCAATTTGCGAGAGGTCACTGCTGCAGAATGGGAATGGGCAGATTTAGTCATTGTTTCGGCGATGATCGTGCAAAAAGAAGACTTTAATGCCCAAATTCAGACCGCTAAACGATATGGCAAGCCCGTTGCCGTAGGAGGTCCTTATCCGACGGCGCTACCGGCAGAAGCAGAAGCCACAGGCGCTGACTATTTGGTTCTCGACGAAGGAGAAATTACGCTCCCCATGTTTGTGGAAGCCCTAGAACGCGGAGAAAGCAGTGGTAAATTTAGAGCCGACGAGAAGCCCGATGTCACCGAAACGCCAATTCCTCGCTACGATTTATTAGATCTCCAAGCTTATGACAATATGTCGGTACAGTTCTCACGGGGCTGTCCCTTTCAGTGTGAATTTTGCGACATTATTGTTCTTTACGGACGCAAACCGCGCACTAAAACCCCAACCCAACTCATTGCTGAATTGGAACGACTCTATGAACTCGGTTGGCAACGGAGTATTTTTGTGGTTGATGACAATTTTATTGGTAATAAACGCAATGTGAAACTGCTGTTACAGGAACTCAAAATCTGGATGGCAGAACACAACTATCCCTTCACTTTAAATACAGAAGCCTCCGTTGATTTAGCCCAAGATCCCGAATTAATGGATTTAATGGTAGAAGCCAACTTTAACTCTGTCTTTTTAGGTATTGAAACCCCAGACGAAGAGAGTTTAGTTCTAACCAAGAAACATCAAAATACCCGCGACCCCTTATCAGAAGCCGTCAAAACGATCATGCGCCATGGTTTGCGAGTCACTGCCGGCTTTATTATTGGCTTTGATGGGGAAAAACCCCAAGCAGGAGAACGCATTATTAATTTTGTCGAAAATACACCGATTACACTGGCATTGTTTAGTATGCTACAAGCCCTTCCGGATACAGCACTTTGGCATCGTCTGAATAAAGAAGGACGTTTATTAGAGCAAGGGGCCGATATTAATCAAACCACCCTCATGAACTTTACCCCGACTCGTCCCATTGAAGATATTGCCAAGGAGTATATTCACGCTTTTTGGGAATTGTACGATCCCCAGAATTATCTTGATCGCGCTTACAAACAATATCTCACCATTGGGGAACCTAAACATAACCGTTCCTCGCGGAAAGTTGATTTCACCACGTTACGCGCCATGCTACTGATTTTCTGGCGACAGGGAATTATGCGTAAAACTCGCTGGACTTTCTGGAAATATCTCTTCCATATTTATCGCGCGAAACCTAAACTATTCGCCAGTTATCTTTCTGTTTGTGCTTTGGGGGAACATTTCCTTGCTTATCGGGAACTGGTACGCAATAAAATTGAAGCGCAATTGCAAGAGTACTTGAAGGTAAAAGCGACGCAAGATGCGCAAGCAGAATCGTCTCAACAGTCGCCAGTTGCAACTTCGATTTCTTCAGATGCTGCGTGATTGATTATTAATTGATTGGGTTGGAGTCAACTGACTGGGCTCTAACCCAAATTTTTCTACCTTCGTCAAAAATATCCTGATTAGAATCAACAGCAATGTTTTTTTACTGAGTGTCAAGATTATGATTTAAGAAGAAAGACAATTTTGACTTCCCATGACTCAGACCATATCGCTTCACCAATTATGGGAAACGATCCCTCCCTCCCAACAAACCTTTCAATCTGAAAATTATGCTGTTTTGCCAGCAGTCGCACAACGCTATCTCCAACATTCAATCGCACCGGAAACTCCCTTTGCCTCTGCTATCCACTTAAAAATGCACGGGGAAATTAAACTCAAAGGCTGGTCTTCCTTCACTGCTGAACAAGTTATTGCTTTCCCAGTGGGTTTCATCTGGCAGGCAACCCTTCGCATGGGAGTGCTTCCGATTCGCGGTTTTGACCAACTGGTGCAGGGTGAGGGCAAAATGCAGTGGAAACTGTTAGGACTCCTGCCGGTTATGCAAGCTTCAGGAGAGGACATTACGCGATCGGCGATTGGTCGGATGGTAGGAGAAGGGATGTGGCTACCTTCTGTTTTCTGTGGTTCTAATGTGAGTTGGGAAAGCCCTAATTCCTCACAAGCGATTGCGCACCTGACATTTCAAAAAGAAAGGATTCCCTTAACTCTCACGGTTAATCTAGCTGGAAAACTCGAAACCATCCAGTTTCCGCGCTGGGGAAACCCCGATGAACAAGGACATCGCTATCTTTCGTTTGGCGGCATCATCGAAGCCGAACAAACCTTTGGCGGCTATACCATTCCCAGTCGGGTTCGTGGCGGTTGGTTCTTTGATGGGGAAGACTTTCAGCAGGATGGTGAATTTTTCCGCGCTACTATTGATGAAGCTATTTTTCGCTAATTACCAGCATTAATATTCTTCTTGATCCTGAATCGGTTGTTCCCATAGAAATTCTTGGTTCAGAAGAGCCAATGTTGCTTTCTTCTCGTGTCGCTTTCGTTCATAAGCGAGCAGTGCTGAGTTTAATGGCGCGATCGCGCTTTGCTCGTTGCCAGAGCACGATCGCGCGATGCCCGAAGGGCGCTCGCTTCGCGACATCGCGCCTTTGTCCTATCATCCCAATTCAGCAACCCCAAATTGCTCAATTCAGCCATTTTTCGCTAATTACCATCGTAGACGCCGCGCCAATTGTGACAATAATCCGAATCCAATGGCGCTGAGAAATAAAAGATAAATAATCCCACCGGGAATAAAGGTTAAAATCCCTACTCCGCGCAAAATATAAACAAGAATTGTGAGAAGAATTAAACCAATCGTTAACCGTGAAAAAAGTTTGGCATAGGAGGTCATTGCCTTCTGACTCATTTTTTCCAATTCCTTTGTTTCCTTAAACCCTCATTATATGAATGTAGTAGAAGTTACGCATTGACAATTTAAGCCAATTATGCGAAAGTAACTTCCGATTGACGAAGATTCCGAAAAATATACTACACCAATATACTTAAGTATAAAAGTCCAATTTATAGCAATTTTTGAACTCATGAAGTACACCGTTTAAGCTGCAGGGCGTCTTTGTTCCTTTTCTTCTCTACTGCACTTGAATGGGAGCTGCTATATTTTCTTTCACTAAAAATTATTTTAATATAAATTGATTGATCCTAATTGCCTTTATTTGTTGTATTTTTTTTTGAGTTTATTGCGTAAAATCACATTAATTATCTAATGATTGTATCAAAAGTAAGCAGTTTGTAATGTTTGCGCGATCGCGCCCCAAACCCAAAAATTAGCTTATTTTATATAGGCATTAGATCATAAGTTTTCCTTTTGTGACCTGGAAGATTAGCTTACCAATCTCGTGACTATATTGCAGTGTGGTTAACACAATATAAGGTTCTAGGACTTACGCTGATAGTAGTGAAGGTCAGTAATGCTTAATTGAATTAAGTTGTCTCTCAGTTTTTTCTAGGCTGACTTTACATCCTGAAACAAGTTTGGTTACAGAATCAACTTGATTGTTATACCGAAATGTTATGGCAAATTAGTATTGGGACTTTGGAAAAATTCTCTTCTGTAATAGCCTACAACCTAATCAATTTAAGAATTTAACTTAAAGTAAAAGCCCCTATTGAATTGGTGCTGAACGCGATCGCGCTTTGCCAGAGGCAATCCTGCTAATGGTTGTCTTGATATTTTTCCCTTACCGTTTTCACGCATAGATCCAGCTACATCAGAAAACTTAACTTCCCAAAAATCTGCTTCTGGATCAAACCAAACGGTTATGGGTTATACCATAGTTCTACTCTTTTTTTTACTCTGTTAGTCAGATCAGCCATTTTAGACCAACTGACTCGCAATTTGATTCGTTTTTTCAACCAATAAATTAAGATCAAGCGTTATCAACTGACCTTGATCAATCACTTTTTTCCCATTAATAAAGCTATAATCCACTGTTGCTGAATGGCAGAAAATGAGGGCAGCAACGGGGTCATGATGAGAACCAACAAAATGAGGACGATCCAGATTAAAGGCAATAAAATCAGCGGACATTCCGGGGGCAAGGGCACCAATATCATCTCGTCCGAGAACTTTTGCCCCACCAATGGTTGCCACTGCTAAAGCTTCTCGCGCTGTAAGCGTTCCTGCATTTTCTGTTCCCACTCGCGCCAGTAACATCGCGGTTCGGGCTTCATTGAGAAGATTGCCACTGTCATTGGATGCCGAACCATCCACCCCTAACCCCACAGCAACGCCTTGATCCAGCATTTCCCGAATGGGGGCAATGCCACTGCCGAGACGCATATTACTACAAGGACAGTGTGCTACACCCGTTCCGGTATGACTGAATTTTTGGATCGATCCCGAAGTCAGTTGAACGCAATGGGCGTGCCAAACATCCTCTCCTAACCAGCCGAGGGCTTCGGCATAATCGCCGGGGATTTTACCGTAATGAGAGAGACTATAGTCCACATCCGATTTATTTTCAGCAAGATGGGTATGTAAGCGAACACCGGGATACGATCGCGCTAAAGCTGCCGATTCTCGCATTAAGTCTTCTGTCACAGAAAACGGAGAACAGGGAGCAATTGTAATCCGTAACATGGCATGGCGAGTATTGTCATGATAGGTTTCAATGACCCGACGGGAGTCGCGGAGAATGTCGGCTTCTTTTTCCACGACATTATCCGGCGGTAAGCCTCCCTGACTTTCCCCCACACTCATACTGCCGCGACTGGCATGAAAGCGGAGTCCAATTTCCTGAACCCCTTGAATCTGGTCATCGAGGGTGCAGTCGTTGGGGTAAATATAAAGATGGTCACTGGCGGTGGTACAACCAAACAGCATTAACTCGGCAGCCGCCATTTGGGAACTGTAGTAAACCGCTTCTGCAGTTAAGTTTGCCCAGATGGGATAGAGGGTTTGTAGCCAGCCGAAGAGCGTACTATTCTGCGCCCCCGGAACCGCCCGGGTAAGGGTTTGGACAAAATGATGATGGGTATTCACCAGTCCGGGTAAAACCACATAGCGCCCTTTTAAATCTAAAATTTCGTCAGCGGTAGCTGGCAGATCAGCCGTTGTTCCCACTTGCCAAATCACATTATCTTCCACCAAAATCGCACCATTACGAATTTCTTGGCGATTTTCGTTCATGGTGACAAGCGTGTGGATATTTTTAACGAGGAGAGTTGACATAGAATTAAATGCTTTCTAGAACAAACTTTACTAGAAAAGCTACTGCAATAAGCCAAATCGCAAGAGGAATTTCTTTTATTTTTCCTTGAAACAGTTTAATCAGAGGATAGGAAATTAAACCGGCAGCTAACCCATCAGCAATGGAATAAGTTAAAGGCATCATAATAATGGTTAAAAAAACAGGAATCGCTTCTGCCGGATCATCCCATTCAATTTGACGCACGGTTCCTACCATCAATACCCCGACAATAATTAGGGCTGGGGCGGTAGCAACTGCTGGGATACCGGAGAGGAGAGGAATAAAAAAGATTGAGAGTAAAAATAACGTGCCTGTGACAACGGCAGTAAAGCCACTACGCCCCCCTTGTGCGACACCAGAAGCAGATTCAATATAACTGGTGACTGTGGAAGTGCCAAAAAGTGCGCCAGCGACTGTACCCACTGTATCTCCCATTAAAGCGCGATTGACACCGAGGAATTCCCCATTTTCTTGAATATAGCCAGTCCGCACGCCTAAACCGGTAACAGTGCCTACGGTGTCAAAGAAATCTACAAATAAAAAGACGAATAGAACTGTGAGCAATTCACCAATGGCAGCGGGCGAAATTTGGGTTAAGCCCACCCAGGCTTGTCCCAAAAGATGAGAGGGAATCCCGGGAAAACCAATCCAAGCCTCGGGCCAAGGGGCAATTCCAGCAATCCAGGCGAGGAGGGCGGTTTTGAGAGGAGAATCAGGGTGAATGGCTGTTAATTTTCATTAAACAAGAGTAATTGAAAAACGACAAGCCCGAGGTTGCAGTAACTCTCAACAGGCTTCATCTTTCATTTAATCCCCTTACCTAGGTAGGCACTATTGCACAGATTGGAAGACTTGTAAACAAATCTCTATTAAATAAAATTAATATTGGGACTTAAACGATAAAACACAATCAAGCATGGTAAAATGCTTACAGTTCAATCACTTTACGTTGTCAGCTAACTCATGAAAGAAACTACCCCTTCTGCGATGCCTGCTTGCTTTGAAAAATGGTGTCGTCGTTTCGACGATGTCTTCAAGACTAAAGCGGAAAAACAGGGATTTCGACAATATTTAGGGGGATTATTGGGAGAAAGTAGGCGAAAAAACCTCTCAGAGATGGCAAAAAACGCGATCGGAGTGGTTTACCACCGTTTACACCATGTCTTGAGTGCATCTTGCATTCTGGGGAAACCCCAGAATTATGCACTCGCTTTTTAACCGATGCTCGGTGGTCAGCTCAGGAGGTAAACGAACGTCGCTTGCAAGTGATGAACCAGTGTCGTCAAACGAAAATCCCCAAGGGGTTTAGCTGAATTATTGACGACTCAGGGCATCGAAAAAGTGGTAACTTCACCGCAGGAGTGGGAAGACAATATATCGGAGAAATTGGAAAAACCGATAACGGAATTGTTACAGTAACCACTCATCTTTATGATGGCAAAAAGAGCTTACCCCTGGATCTTGAACTATACCAGCATAGTAGTTCTTTACCAGAAGGGAAAAAAGACTGCCGACCCAGCCGGAATTGAATTCCGGCTGGAAAGCGGCAGTGCCTTCCGCACCCTGAGTTTAAGAAGAAGCCAGAATTTGCCATTGATTTAATCGACCGAAGTTTAGCCAGAGGAGATAAACCAGGAATTGTTTTAGTTGATTCTGGGTATGGGAATAACACAAATTTTCTCTCCCAATTAGAAACCAGAAACCTGAAATACTTAGGAGGAATTGCTAAGAATCGGAAGATAAAACTTGAGAGAAATGGAAACTCTCAACAGAGCATTCGGGTGGATGAGCTAGCTGCATCGCTCTCGATAGAGGAGTTGACAGAAGTTCAATTACTAATAGAAGAACCAAAGACTCTATGGGCAGCCATAGTAGAAGTGCGGAATGCACTTCGCCGCAAGCACCTGAATCCAATTCAGGTGAACGGCGAAGGAGAAATTTCACGCTTAGAAGGAAAGAGAAGAATTGCGTAGGTCACCAGACCGAGCGCGAAGCGCATCGTCATGAATGCTTGCTCTTTTTCTGAAGCGACTGAAATTGACTATTTTGTGACTAATGTTAACCCGAAAATCGTGACCCCCGATTGGGTAATTAAAACTGATTCTCAAAGAAATTGGGTGGAAGTTTTCTACCGAGAAGCCAAGGGAAATTTAGGACTGAAGGAATATCAGGTCAGAGACAAACGAAGTTTTTTCAGACATTTCATTTTAGTTTTTTGTGCCTATACATTTATCATTTGGCATCAACTAACAGGAGGATTTAGACGCATCTGGTCAAACCGACCTTTGAATACATTTAGTGAAGCCTTAGAAGCGTTTAGAACCGCTATTACTTATCGTTTTCTGAAGTGGATTCAAGAAAATTGGGACGTATTTGTTGCTTATAAAGCGAGTTTTGGCTACATTCTAGCTTAAACTTCGTTTAAGTCCCGATAGGAGAAGGCGGGTAAGCCAGGACAGCAGGAACCGTTCTGGTCAACAAAGAAGTTAGCATTGCTAGCAAAAATAGGAAAATAGCAGAACGTGGGCTAAGGATTCTGTTGATCCGAAATCTTAGTCGCATGACTTTTTCCTATAAGGTACTGTGCAGATGACTCTCGTTTTTGACATGCTTGCCACCGTGAAGGCCCCAATCGAAATCAAACAATCACTGGATATCGGTTTGAGGCTATTTTTGCCTCACAATTGTTTAAGTCCTGTTAGATAAAGGGTTCTACCTCAAGGGTATCAACTACAGCTGAGGTAACTGAATCAGGATTATTCGGATCAAATATTTCAGCTAGGCTGCCAGTAATCTCTCCATAATTTACTGTAGTTATCGGGAGATCAACTCCGGCAGTTGGGTTAATGCGATTATCACCTTCTGGTAAATTTTCATCTGTAACTAACTCATCAGTTACATCTTCCACCACAAATAAATTGGTACTGCTGGTGACAGCAAAACCACTAGAATCGCCAATGAATTTTTCTAGTTTTCCTTTGTTGTTAATATTTAGACGAGCAACCCAACTATCTACCGCTGCGCCATTAGCACCCGTGCCGTTACCATCACCGAGGAATCCTTCAGTAATACCAGTAACATAAAGTTGACCGTTACCATTACTACTCAGTGCCGTACCGTAGTCCAGTTTGTCTTTGCTGCCTAACTCTTGAACCCATCCGATATTTCCGTCAGGATCAAATTTTGCGACCCAAGCGTCATAGTCTTCTGTTTTGTTATTACCTTTGCCATTATTTTTAGCAAGCTTACCGCTTTTACCCTTAGTTAATCTACCATTTGTGTATCCGGTTAAGAAAATATTATTTTGATCGTCGATTTCAAGATCAGATAAGAAAGTACCATCATCATTGGGCGTACCAAACTGTTTAGTCCACTCTAGAGTGCTATCAGGGCTAAATTTAGCTAGCCAGAGATCGTAGGAATCATTGGTCAGTTCAAAATCAGCGCCTAAACTACCAGTCGTCCAGCCTGTGGCGTAAACATTCCCCTGAGTGTCTGTGTCCACACCCCAAGCAAATTCTAGTCCTTGATCTACACTTCCTAACTGTTGAATCCATTCCACCTCGCCTTTGGGGTTAAGTTTAGTAATCCAAGCATCATACTTTAAGAGATCACGGGAGGGGTCAGATTCTTGCGTTAAACCTTGCGTCCAGCCAACTGCGTAGGCATTGCCCTGGGCATCTACAGCGAGGTCGTAATTTTCATTGAAAAAGAAGGTATCTAGTTCGGTAAACCATTGCCGATTGCCATCGTTATCAAACTTAGCAATCCAGGCATCATCTTCTACGTTGAAATCAAATATATCTCGGTTTTGATTGTCTTTGATCCCCAATCCTGATACATAAACATCACCTGAATCGCTGACGTCAACTCCAAACGCTGTACTCGAAAAAGCCCCATTGAGATTTTCGCCAAACTGCTCTCCCCAGACCAAGTTGCCGTTAGAATTAAATTTAGCTACCCAGGCATCTTGGGCAGATGACTTTTTACCAGAAAATAAATTGCTGCCGGTGACTCCTGCTAGATATACGTTGCCTTGATCATCTGTGGCAATCGCATTTGACTCTTCACTTGAAGAAGTACCAAATTGCTTTAAAAATATTTGATTACCACTATTGCCATATTTAGCGAGCCAGAAGTCAGACAATCCTTGACTATCTCCTGCTAAGGGACCACTGGTACTTCCTGTTAGGAAAAGATTGCCTGATGAATCTGTGGCTGCCCCTAGGCTGAAGTCTATGCCAGTAGTTCCTAACTGCCCAATTTTTTTCTCATCGATTTTTTTTTCAGGTTTATCACCCACAAATTCAAAATATTTGTCCTTTAAGTCTAAATCGACTTCAGGGGTTGTAATTACATAGGCAACTAAATCAGGTACACCCTGCTGCAAAGACAAAATAGCTTCACCAAAAAAAGGCTGAGCGAGTGCTTCAACCTGTAAATTGTTTAATTCAATTAATAAATAATCATCTTTTTTGCCGTTTAGCTGTATTTTATCTTGACTGGGATCAAAATCATAAATTACAGCAAATTCATTAACTCCAAACTGATTAGTAGTCAGTAAACTGGAAGGATCAAAAGTGGTGTAGTAGGGGCGGAATTCCTCTCCCAAAACAAATTTGTCTGCCCCTACTGAAGGTATATCTCTTTCTAAAATCAGTAGTGGATTACCGCCTTGGTTAGCAGCTTGAATGTTCAGTATAATTTCAAACTCTTCAGCCGAATTATCAAATATGTCCCCAAATAAAAAATCAATATTTTGCTCTAGTGTATCACTATCTCCAGGGTCATAGCCATAGATAGTGTCATTACCTGCACGAGCAAATATAGCTTCAAATTTAGCACTTGAAGAACCTGTAACTAGATCGCTGGCTGGGGTTAATAATGAGGCAATAATATTGGATTCGTCCATTTTTAGAAGCTCTCTGGATTAATTAGTCAGGAACAGCCGGCTAGCTGAAAATTAGTGGTCAAGAATTGAGTGCAAATTCTGGATTCCCACAAAATTTAAGTGAAATAACTTACATTAACCTAGCTCTTGGAACATTAGTTCAGTTATTTTACTAAGTATTATTGCACAAAATTCACGGAGTGTAAAGTTATACTTGCTAGCAATTAGGCAGTCATAACGAGGATAAGCTTGCAAGTAATGCCTCCGTGCGCTAGTTATTCTGGCTATTCTAGTTTCTGCTCCTAAGCAAAGTTAAAAATGCTCGTATCAGTAAGCATGATGTCCTTAACATCTTTGACAATACCAATTAAGTCGTTTTGGTTGCTGCCAAGGAAAATCGCGGTTCCTTTTTCTAAATCAGGTAGGTCAATGCCAAGACTGTAATCATCAGGATTGCCATGAAGCTGTATTTTATCCGATTCGTCTAGTTCAAAGTCATCGACTAGGGCGTAATCACTGATTCCATTACCAACATAGTAGGCTTGGCTAGAATCTCCCAGAACAAAGGTATCGGATTGGTCACCCCCTTTTAATTTATCAAACTCACCAGCTCCAGGATCATTTGCCTCCGGCTTGACACCAATGAGAACATCGTCACCTTTATTGCCATCTAGTTCGTCATTGCCAGCACCACCGGTCAGGGTGTCATTCCCTTCCTCACCATTGAGTTTGTCGTTACCGGCTCCTCCATCCAGGGTATCGTTGCCTTTACCTCCTTTAATGTCATCGGGACCAGCATCGCCAAAGAGACTATCATTGCCCTCTTTGCCCTCAAGCTTGTCTTTGTCGGCTCCCCCTCGAAAGGTTTCATTGCCAATTCCGCCTTTGATTTCGTCTTCCCCTGCTCCCCCATCAACATAGGACACATTGACTAGGGTTATGTCCTTAAAGTCAAAGCTATTTTTGTCCGCATTACCCAGAATAGCGTGACCACTCCCATCAAAGGTTTCAATATCATCAAACTCTTTAAAGGTCACGTCACCGCCACTAGCGTTGACAATGGTATCGCCTTGAGGATCGCGCTCCAGTTCTTCACCCTCACCATCAAAGACATCAAACTCGGCTTCAGTAGCTGTTTCAATGATGAAGCGGTCATTTCCGTTTCCACCTTTGAGTTCATCGGCACCGCCTCCCCCGTAGAGGGTATCATCTCCATCTTCGCCCTCAAGCTTGTCATCGCCAGCCCGACCATAGAGAGTGTCATTCCCCTTCTTGCCCTTGATTTCGTCATCACCCACGAGACCCATCAGGATGTCATCCACATCATCAGAGCCTTCCAGTTTCAGACCTGGAATATCACTACCGAAAACGCTTGGGTCATTCAAGGCTTCAAGCAAGGCTGTTTGGACAGAGTTATCAGCCGAGGGGTCAAAGGCCCCGCCTAGACCCAAACCGATTTCTCCATAATCTACTACGTTCAAGCCTGTAGAGCTGCCCTCGGTGGTTTGAATAAGACCATCCCCAACAGGCAGGGCTTCATTTGTTACTAAGTTAAGATTTTCGATGGGAAGCGTTATATCAGACTCAACAACTACACTCTCTGCATCATTACCAACAAATTCTGTAAGCTTTCCATCCTTAGCTTTCAGTTGAGCAATCCAGGCATCTCCAGCTCCGCCGGATGCTTCTGCACCATTTAGTCCCAAATAGCCTTCAGAATAGCCTGTGACAAAAACTTTATCGCCAGAGACATCAATACCGGTAGCGTAGTCATATTTGTCATCTACTCCAAATTGCCGCAGCCACTCATTATTACCTAAAGTATCAAATTTGCCGACCAAGGCATTAAAAGCTTCATCGGAACTACCATCGCCTAACTCATCGTTGGTGTAAGCAGTCAGATAAATTTTATTTTGATCATCAATGACCAGGTCAGACAGAAAGGCACCATCATCCCCTTCAGAACCAATCTGTTTAGACCAGACCAAATCTCCAGCGTCCTGATCAAATTTGGCAAGAAAGAGATCACGTTTCTCAGCTTTTTCAAACTCTTTGTCCAGAGTTCCTAAGGCTCCGGTCGTCCAGCCTGAAACATAGATATCGCCCTGGCTATCGGTATCAACTGACCAGGCGAACTCTAAGCCCTCATCTGGACTGCCAAATTGTTGAATCCAGGCAATGCTGCCATCAGGATTAACTTTTGTCAGCCAGGCATCATACTTTAATAAACTTCGAGAGGGATCCGCTTCTTGCTGAGGAAAAGCAGGATTGCCAGTTCCACCAAAAGCCCCAAAATCGATCAACCCTTGCGTCCAGCCGACAAAGTAGCTGTTCCCTTCATCATCAACAGCTAAATCATAGTTTTCGTTGAAGAAGAGAGTATCTAGTACCGTCGTCCATTGCTGATTCCCTTGGCTGTCAAACTTCGTCAGCCAAGCGTCATCTTCAACAGTAAAGTCAAAAATTTCAGTATTTTGATTTTCCTTGATCCCCAACCCAGATAGATAAACATTTCCGTCATTATCAACTTGCAGACCAAACCCACTGGTGGAGAAAGCGCCATCTAAAGAAAACTGTTTTCCCCAAATTTGATTGCCATTTTGGTTATACTTGGCAACCCAAGCCTCTGAGGAGGCATTCGGATCATCTTTGCCAACTAAGTTCGCCCCGGTGCTGCCAGCTAAGTAAAAATGTCCCGAAGCATCGGTAACCACTCTGTAGGCAACATCACTCGTGGCAGTCCCAATTTGTTGACCCCAGACCTGATTAGCATTGATGTCATATTTAGTAACCCAGGCATCGCCAAATCCTTGATTGGTTCCAAAAAGTGAACCACTGGTGCTACCTGTTATATAGATATTGCCATTCGCATCTACAGCAATGCCATTGCCGTTATCAATACCGGTTGTACTCAGCTGACCAATTTTCTTCTCTTCTGGTTTATCTTCTGGTTTATTGCCAACAAACTGGAAATAGTCTTTATCGAGGGCTAAGTCAACTTCCGGCTTGGAAACAACTAAGCCCACTAAATCGGGAATACCTTGCTGCAAAGAAAAAATCAGCTCTCCTGAGAAGGTTCCAATATCTGGAATTGCTAAGTTGTTCACCTCTAGCAGCAGGTAGTCATCCTTTTTGCCATTGAGCTGAATTGTATCTTGCTCTGGAGCAAAGTCGTAGATGACGGCAAATTGGTTAAATCCAAAAAAGTCATCTGTGATTAAAGAAAGTGGGTCAAAATTACTGTAGTAGGGCTGAAATACCTCTCCTAATACATATCGATCCGCTCCAACTGAGGGAATGTCAGCGTCGAGAATGGCGAAGGTATTTCCTGAAGCAATGGTAAGAATCAGTTCAAACTCTTCAGGTGTGTTGTCAAACAAATCCCCAATCAGGAAGTCAATATCGACTCTTGTTCCGTCGTTACTGCCAGGATCATAGCCATTAATCGCGTCACTGCCAGCGCGAGCAAAAATGAGATCAATAATAGCATTCGGATCTCCAAACACGGGATCAGAAGCAGGGGTTAATAAAGCAACGGATAGTAAATTAGGCTCAACCATTTTGTCTTATATTTTTGATAGTTTTTTTGGACAACTGAAAACTAAAAAATAGAATAAATTTCAATGTGATTTAAAGTAGTTTTTCTTCTGACTCTCTCGTGCTCGTTGGCTAACTTTTTGTCTAGATACATGTAAACCAGTTCAGAAATATGTGGCTCACACTCAGCTTTTTGCTAATCTATCGTTTAATTTCTCCGTATCATCACATAAGTAATTTTACTTGTCAAGCAGTTCATACTACAAATCTTCTCTTTATTGTGATCAAGAGGTTATTTTTCATAGAATAAGGAAACTTATTTTTATGGGAGAAATTGACAGTTTGCTAGATCCGCATGATTGTTATTAAAAAAGTCTGGGAACAGGTTGAATTAATGTTTACTCTTTTTTTTAAAAGCGACTCAGGAGTTGATTATTTGCTATTCCTTAGCGCGATCGCGCATTCCTTTAACGGATGACGGAACAAATGCCAAAATTAATAACACGCCAATAACAAGAGCCATACTTGCGATTAAAATGGCAGTGTGTAACCCCGAGACAAACGCCTGACTAAACAACTGATGCCAAAGAGAAGGAGAGATCCGTTCCGGGAGATCACTGGGAATTTGGGTTCCGTTATGCAAGGCATCAGCAATAATTTGATTTTGGAGATTTGAGGGCAAATTCCAATCAGAAAGGGAGCGCTGGAGATTAGCAGTTAACCCTTGGCTGAGAATCGTACCCTGCAGGGCAATTCCCAGAATCCAACCCATGCGGTTAAAGGTGCCGTGTATCGCTGAAGCAATACCCACTTGTGTGAAAGGGATAGCACTCATCGCCAAAGAGGATAGTGGACTGAGGGTTAAACCAGCCCCAAAGCCATAAACAACACAACTGAGCCAGATATCTTGGTATTCTGTGTTCGCACTCGTGCTCAAAAAGGAAAAAGTGGCTATGCTCATCAAAATGAGACCATTACTAATTGCAAAACGCCACCCCAGCCGAGCAACCAACCATCCCGAGACAAAAGAGGCAACAATGAAAGCACCATTGAGTGGCAGAAAACGGACACCCGCTCCTAGGGCTGAGTAACCTTTTATTTGCTGTAAAAATAAATTGAACAGGAATAGCAAACTGACTAGGGTCAAGAATACCAATACTGAAACGATATTCGCGATCGTAAAATTTGAATGACGAAATAAATTTAAGGGCAACATCGGTGAGCGACGATGGGACTCGATCACCAAAAAGGCAAGTAAGCTCAGTGTTGCCATAGCAAACAACCCAATAATTAAGGGAGATTGCCACCCAGCACTATAGCCTTCGGTGATGGCATAGACAAAAGAACCCAGGAAAATAATGCTCAGCAACAAACCTGGCAGATCAATAGATTGCTGATTCGGATTTCTCACCTCCTTCACTACCCAAGAAGTCACCCCAAAAGTGAGTATCGCCAGTGGTAAATTGATAAAAAACACGCTTTGCCACCCGAATTGATCGACCAGTAACCCACCCAGCACTGGACCTGTAATTAAGGCAAGTCCCGCTACAGCAGTCCACATTCCAATCGCTTTCGCTTTTTGCTTTTCTTCTGGAAAGGTATCGGTAAGGATAGACAAAGAAGCTTGTACTAAGGCAGCATCACCAAGACCCTGCAACACTCTGCCCCCAACTAACACCCCCAACCCAGGAGCAAAACCACAAACGAGAGAACCCAAAGCATACGCAAATAATCCCCCAAGAAAAATGCGTTTGTGCCCATAAATATCGCCCAGTCTCCCGGCAGAAAGGACGAAACTAGTAGAAGGAAGAGCATTGGCAGTGAGAATCCACTGTAATCTTGACAAATTGATGTTTAAACCCGATTGAATTTGAGGGAGTGCGACATTCAAGAGCGTATCGTCGATATTAATCATCAATAACGCCAAACACATTGCCATCAAAGTGGCAGCTTTAGCCCGAGTCCAATATCTAACTTCTGTTCTAGCGGTTGCAGTCCTAACAAAATTGGGTAGTTCCATGATGACGCAGAATGACAAAAAATTGATTGGAGCACTTTCAAGAGGTAAATCTTGATCGATATCAGAACGAGACAAAACACGATTGTGATCTGACTACGACACAGATTGACCTACTCTAGTTTTTTATAATTTGGGGAATGTTGTCTCCACAGTTCTGGTGATTCTCTTTCAAGAGATTGCAGAATTAAGTGCTACGACTGAGTGAGCAGGAAATACTTTATTTTCAAACTCCTGTAAGGGATCAGTGCCCTCAATTTCAATCCGCGAGAGTTGCAATAACCGGTCTTGATCACTACTGAAGCCTTGCTGACAAGATACAGCAATGTTGTAGCCGCATCTTCCAATGAGACGTTGCACCACTGAATCTAAATCACCATAGGGATAGGCAAAACTTGTGATGGGAACGCCCAGTTCACGCTCAATTATTTCTCGCGATTGAGACCCTTCCCGTAGGACTTCTGCTGGAGAAAGAGAAGTCAGGGGGCGGTGAGTGAGGGTATGAGAACCAAACTCAACCCCTTCGTCATGCAGTTCCTTAATTTGTCGCCAATTGAGCAGAGGTAACGCTTCTCCATACTCAAAACAACTATCCCAGCGATTGGTTTGACCGACAAAGTCAGCAACGATAAAGACTGTTGCAGAAAAACCGTAGCGCTTGAGCAAGGGCCAAGCATAGGTGGCAAAATCGAGGTAGCCATCATCAAATGTAATCAGTACTGGCTTACCCGGAAGGGGTTCTTTTGTTACTAGAGCTTTCCGCCACTGTTCCAATGTAATGCTGTATGCTCCTGCTTCTCGTAGGTAACGTAACTGCTGTTCAAACGCTTCTGGTGTGACTCGCCAGCGCGTAAATTTTGAGGAACCAGTGGGGGCAATGTGATGGTACATTAAAATCGGCAGTTGGCAGGTCTCTATCGTTGCTGGATCAGAGGAGGTAGAACACTTTTCTATTGGCTTTGCTAATTTGAAAGACCGGGACAACGCCTGCCACTGAGCTTCAGAAGCCTGCCTGAAAATGATGTCAGCAAATTCATCCGCGATCGCGTCGGCTAGAACTTGACTCGTCACCTTCCCTTTCAGAATCGGCAGTTCTAGAAAACCCAGTGGTTTGCCTGCTAATTGCACGGTGCAGTGTAGGCGTTCGGTTGATGAGGGGGGAAAAATATCGGGAATGGGTTGCGTCACTTCGATTGCCGTAGCATAAATCACACCTAGGGCCACGGGTCGGGATCCCACAGCCTGTTCTAAAATCCCTCGTTCCATATTGAGGCGCGCCCGAGGAGCAAAGGCAGGAATTTTGAGACGCTGTTCCAAGGTAATTGCCAAGTCATTAATGGGTTGTTCCAGGCTTTCCCATAAATAATGATATTCGCTCAAAGGATGACAGGTCGGTATTGGCAACGCATACAAAAAAGGTTCCAGTAAATCCATGGATATGGCATCTAGACCATACTCCCCAGGAAGCTCGGCGAAAATCGGATGAAAATCCTCACCGGCACCAATGGCTAACCCAGCATAGGTACACGCCAATCCTAATTCCAAAGCAGGGAGACGTTCAGCGGATTTCCCTTCTGCGTGCTTGGCATAAGGCATTAAGGCTCGGGGATAAGAAGTATGACCTTGAGTTAGGACTTGCATTGCCTCTTTAAACATACTCAAGATTGTTAAGTGGTGGTTTCCCTGGCGGGAATGAATCACTTGCACCGCCTGAAAGGCTAAGGTGATTGCCCTTTTATGGAGAAATCGTCGTAAACTGAAACCGAAAGGTATCTCATCGATTGTTTTCATGAGACGGAACCATCGTTGAGTGATCTCCAGTGCTCGTTTTGAACGAAACCCGATCCGATCGAGCGCTAATACCTCATCAGTTCCGCCAAAATAAGCCCCTGTCCGGGCAATTCTCTGCCATAAATCCCAATCTTCGTGAGTGTGTAAGCTGGGATCAAATTGACCCACTGCTTCTACTAAAGACCGCTTGACAACACAGCTATGAATGGCAAACGGATTCCCTTGGGCTAATTGATCGAATAAATCTCCTGAAACAGTCAAGGATTGCGGTGGACCGTAAGGTTTTTGATCAGAAGTCACTCGTGCCCAACCACAGTAGGCAACATCGAGTTGAGGTGTTTCCGTTGCTATGGCTGTTAATCGTTCCAGATGAGAAGGAAGAATCCAATCGTCTGCATCAAGAAACAGCAACCAATCAAATTTAGCATGGGTAATACCGACATTGCGCGCCGCACTTTTCCCTTGGTCTGGTTGTTCCAGCACCCGAATGCGAGCATCTTGGTCTACAAACTGGGCAACAATGGCGTTGGTTTTCTGGTCGGCAGGGTCATGAATAATAATCGCTTCCCAACCAAAAAAGGTTTGAGAAATAATTGATTCGAGGGTCTCAGCAAGGGTTGGGGCTGCACCAGCAGCAGGAATAATGATGGATATATTCAAATTTTTCATGATTGAATTTTGTAAAAGACACAATCGTTTTGGCTCATCTTTTTAAGTAAATTGGCTATAACTGGCTTATCTTGGCTTGCACAGAGGGTCGTGGTGTTGTTGCCTCATCACCAGTCGCAAGAATTTGCTGCAATATTTCGGGAACTTCAAAAACAGCGCGGTTATTGATGGCAGAAACGCGATCGCGATAACGGGCAAAGGTTTCGGGGACTAAAAACGACTCAACAGCTTTGTGAATCTGCTGAAAGCTGGGAATAACCATACCAACCTGTTTTTCTTTAACCCAAGTCGCGTTGTATTGTTCTTGGGGAAGAGTGCCAAAATTGTGTTCTACGATGACCGGTAGATTCATCGCGATCGCTTCGCTGAGGCTGCCGGGTCCTGGTTTGCCGATAAAAAAGTCAGCCAGATGCATATAGTAAGGAATCTCTGGGGTAAACGTCGTGATCAATCGCTTTTGTTGACCTTGGCTTTCCCGGAGTGCTGAAGCAACTGCCTCATTCCGTCCACACAGAAAAATCAGTTGCAATTTGTCACCGAAATACGCTAAACGTTGAGCAATTTCTAGCATCTGATTGGAACCGCATCCGCCAAACAACACCAAGCCTGTCAGGCAGTCTGGATCTAACCCTAAACGTTGTCTTTCCGCAGCGCGATCGCGAGTTATGGGTTCATAAAAACGGGGATGAATCACCATCCCGGACGTTTTAATAATTCGTTTTTCCTCCAATCCTAAATCACGGGCTTGCTGTTCTGCTCGTTCGGTTCCACACAGCACATACATTCCCGTTTTGGGTTCGATCCAAAAAGCAGGGGGAGAATCGGCAAAATCAGTGAGAAGGGTTGCCACTGGAGTCCCTGGCTTCTCCTGCTGCAAGCTGTCCCAAATTACTTTGTTATACAGAGGTAATACGGAAACCACCAGATCGGGTTGTTGATTCCGCCATAACTCACTCGTTATCCTTATAGCAGCATGATAATTGAGCTTAACCAGTAATTTAATCAGCGGATTGGTTAGTTTTTGAAGCAGTTTCCAGTTTTTCTGCTGGGCTTGACTAACAAACTCTCCCGCTGAGGTGCCTAGTAAGCTAAAGATATCTAATATCTTTTTTTGTTCGGTTAAACCTTGGGTCAAAGATGCAACATCAACAACAGTCAGTTCCCAAGGCAACTGCTTTTGTTCAATAACTGACTGTAAAGCCTCAAAGGCAGCATAATGTCCGCCACTCCCGCTACAAGTGGTAACCACACTGACTCGAAATTTCTGATGGGAAGATAAAAATGATTGCGTCCCTTCCATACCTCTAAAACCCTTCTCTAGTAATGAATGACAAAATCACTTGGTTAGATCTGTGATTAAGCAAAGCTCATGCGATCGCGCTTTTGAAATTGCGGTTTGATTGCAACTGATATACTGGAAAATGCTCTGGCTTGCCAGATTTCGAGAGCTTCTTCTGCCAAGCTAGGCTGGTTTGTATAATTACGTCTAAATCAGCATACGCTGGGTTCCAATCCAATATCTTTCCGATTTGATCTACAGAAGCAATGACGGAGGCAGGATCACCCGGACGCGGATCAGTTTCAACAACTGGAAAATCCACATTTGCAATCGCCTTCACTCGCTCGATTACTTGCCGCACACTGTACCCTTGCCCATAACCACAATTCAGGATTTGACTTTCACCGCCCTGTTCGAGATAACGCAAAGCAGCAACATGAGCGGATGCTAAATCTTCCACATGGATATAGTCCCGATTGGCTGTCCCATCGGGGGTCGGAAAATTAGTCCCAAACATTGACAAACTGGGTCGCTTGCCAAGGGCAGCAGCACAAGCAACTTGAATTAATTGCGTTGCCTCTGTATTGTTGCAACCTAAATTCCCTCGCGGATCCGCCCCAGCAACATTAAAGTAACGTAGAATCACATAACGCAAAGCAGAAACAGCACCGTAATCGCGAATCAACCATTCACTCATCAGCTTGGAACGTCCATAAGGATTAATGGGCTGTGTCGGTGCGAATTCAGACACGGGATTTTCTTGAGGTTCACCGTACACCGCAGCGGTACTGGAAAAAACCACTTGATTTACGCCCATTGCACTACAGCACCGGAGTAAATTGAGGGTGTTACGAGTATTATTTGCGTAATAATCCAGGGGATGAGCCACCGATTCCGGAACGACCAAGCTAGCAGCAAAATGGAGCACCGCATCAAATTTATATTTTGAAAAAACTTGATAGAGTCGGTCGATATCCCCTAAATCACCAATGATTAATTCACCGTACAAAACAGCATCTGGCAAGCCTGTAGAACAATTATCATAAATAACGAGATCGTAACCCGCTTCACCCAATTGTTGGACGATATGGGAACCGATGTAGCCTGCTCCGCCAGTCACTAAAATTGTGGGTGGTTTAACCTGAGACATGATTGCTTCCTCCTTGTTCAGTTGGGGTTGCACAAACGGTTTGCGAATCAAAACTGTCATTGGCTGCACTATTTCCATTGCAGTTAAGGGGTTCTACCGTCGTTGACGGGTAGTGAGTAGCAAGAATACGCTGCAAAATACCAGGAATTTCAAATACGGCTTGGTTATTGATCGCTGAAACCCTCGCCCGATAAAAATTAAAGATTTCGGGTTCTAGAAATTGCTCAACAGCGTTTTGAATGTCGCGATAACTCGGGATTACTACCCCTAATTCCTTTTGTTCAATCCAATGAGTGTTGTATCGTTCTTGGGGAAGTGTGGCAAAACTACGCTCTACAATCACGGGTAGGTTCATCGCCAATGCTTCACTAATGCAACCAGGACCTGGTTTACCAATAAAGAAATCCGCAATACTCATGTAATAAGGAATTTCTTCAGTAAAGGTAGTAATAAATCGTTTTTGCAAACCTTGGCTCTCTCGGAGAGTGGAGGCTAATTTTTCATTATGTCCACAAATCAAGATCAGTTGCAGTTTATCCTGGAAAAATGCCAGTCGTTGTGCAATTTCCGGCATCACTTTAGACCCATTTGCCCCAAACATGACCAGTCCAGTTAAACAGTTGGGATCTAGCCCTAAGCGTTGTCTTTCGCGTACTTTAATGTTGTTAGACGTTGCCTGCTCTAATAAACTAGATTCATAAAAGCGAGGGTGAATGACCATTCCTGAGGTTTTAATAATTAGATTCTCTCTGACTCCCAGCGAACGAGCTTGTTCAACCGCTTTTTCTGTCCCGCAGACCAAATAACTTTCTGTTTTAGGTTCAATCCAAAACGCTGGCGGAGAATCGGCAAAATCAATAAACACAGTGACCATAGGAGTCCCTGGCTTTACACTTTCTAAACTTTCCCAAAGCATCTGATTAAAGAGAGGAATCAAAGACACCACTAAATCAGGCTGTTTTTCGCGCCAATGTTCTTCTAAGAATTTCTTCCCAATCTTGTAATTGAGTTTGATCAGTACCTTGTATAGAGGTATTAACAACCATTGCAACCATACCCAGCGTTTTTGTTGCACTTGGGTATAGCTTTCAGAAGCAGAGGTTCCGAAAAGACTAAAAATATCGAAAATTCTGTGTTTTTTTGCTAATTGCTTGGTTAACTCTCCGGTATCTGTTGCACTAATTTCCCAAGGCAGGTTCTTCTGTTTTAATACATTAGATAGAGCATTATAAGTAGCATAATGTCCACCGCCACCACCCATGACGATAAATTTAATCCGCAATGGTTTTTGCCTTTCTGTATCTCGATTAAATTCTAATAGTTCCATAATCTTAAAACTTACTTTTAATAATTTAGAGGGGGACTAATTTTTGTAAATTTACTGAATTTAAGATTGTTTGATAGTGATTATTGATGTTGCGACAACCTTGTTCACTAGACATTTGATTCGCATCTTTTAGAGCATTTTCAATAATTTTCTGATTATCATTTTGCAATGCTTTTTCAATCGCATTCCTTAACGCTTCAACATGATTGGGTTGAACTAAATAACCATTAACTCCGTTTTTCATGTACTCAGAAACTGCCCCACTATTAACGGCAACAACTGGAAGACCTGATGCCATAGCTTCGACAACGGTTCGCCCAAATGTTTCATAAGGGGAAGGATTGCAAAATAAATCACACGAAGCTAATAAAGCTGCCTTAGCTTCTCCATGAATAAATCCTGTAAAGTGAAGATTACGAATCGGTTGAGCCAGGCTTTTCAATTGATTCAATGTTGTCATTGGACCATCACCTGCAATAATTAGTGAGTAATGATCTTGTCTGAGCTTGGCAAATGCTTTAATGAGCAAATCCACTCGTTTTTCTGAACTGAGACGACCCAGAAAGAGCAAAACTTTATTATCTTTTTCTTCAGGACTCAACCACTGATTTAAAAAGTCGCGATCGCGATGATTTGGACTATATAAAGAAAGGTCAATTCCAAAAAAAGGAATATATTGAGTATTGTTAATTCCCATTTGCCGCAGATTATTATTAACCAGTTGACTGGGAACGAGTGTGGTATCAAATTGACGATATAAATAATTTGTTAGGGGACGAATGAAGATATCTCGTAATAATTTCCAAGTGGAGTAACTCCCTGCAAAATTGTAGTAATCAGTCTGGTATTCGGCAAGATAGGGAACTTGATTTTTTTTGGCATATCCTTTTCCTGGAAATTGCCAAGAGCCAAATAAGAAAGCCCGCTCGACATCGACTAAAGTAATGAGATGGGGTTGGTAATGGATTAACCTTTGATGGATTTGTTGTGTTGCTGCTACGGTCGGAACATAGTGTAAATTATAAGGAATCCAGGGTTTAGAGGGATACGTTTCAATAATTAAGCGTTCCCTTAAATGGGAGGGCACTGACGGTAAAGATAATGGATTTTGACAATCAGGGGCTAAAACAACCACTCGGTACAGTCCTTGCTCAGCTAACCATTGAACTCGCTCCCAGTTGTACTGGGCTGAACCGCTTACTTCTGGCGGAAAAGTGGTAAAAATATACGCCAGAGTATGAATTTTGGGAGAACTCATGACATCAACCTCCGTAAATTTTTATCGTGTTTTTGTGATCGATTTGCTCTGGTTTAATCCGCATTTGATTGCGTTTTGTAACGCCCAGCCACTGATTCACTGAATCTCCAACTTTTGGGAAAAATTGTTCAATAGCTAATAGCAGTTTTGTCAGATTTGTTGTTAAAAAATTGCCATTAATGATGACTTCTGCTTGGTTGTGCGCGATCGCGCTGACCACTGCTTGAACAACATCTTTTGCTTGCGAGATCCCTGCTAAAGGAGGGGCAGGAATACCGGTATTGGCAAGCAATCCGCAGTCGGCAATATATCCCGGACAAATCGACGTCATCTCCACCCCCGTACCCGCCAATTCTTGTCTGAGGGCATCCGCCCACATGATTAAACCGGCTTTACTGGCAGAGTAGGCACTGTCGTAAGGGTGTCCCTTTTTCCCGGCAAGAGAGGCAATATTGACAATATGACCGCTACCCTGACGTAGCATCTGAGGTAAAACCAAACGGGTTAACGCCATCGCAGCGAGTAAGTTAACGGATAGCACCGACTGCAAGTCATCAAGAGAATAGTCAGGGAAGGCTTGATAACGTTCTATGCCCGCGTTATTCACTAAAATGTCAACGGCACCCAGTCGGTTTTCGATTTGTTCGACAAGGGTTGGCAACTGTTCCACCTGGCTGAGATTAAAAGGGATGCCGATTGCGGTTCCGCCACTGGATTCAATTTCGCCACAAACGCGATCGAGTCCGGCTTGGGAACGGGCAACAGCAACAACTGTTGCTTGGTTTTTCGCCAGTTCGTGAGCGATTAGTGCCCCAATACCGCGAGAAGCACCGGTGAGAAGGATCGTTTTACCAGTTAGGGTGGTCACGTCATTAGTCTCCGAATAATGTGCGCTTGTTTTAGGGCTTGGCAACGGCTAATGGTCTTTCACTCAGCGAAGCAAAATGTTTCCCGCCGAGTTCGATTTGTCCGTTTTCGATGCCCGTGTTTAATCTGGCAAGGAGATACTCCGGATCGCTGGTGATCATATTGGCGCCGTGATCCGGTTCAATTAAGCTGGCAAGGGCAATCGGGGGATAATTTCGGTTCGCCAGCTGGTAAACACTCAGAAAATTAAATACCCCTGATTCGTAGGTGCCACAGGGAACAGACGGATGTTCGACCCCTGCCCAATCTTCGTTTTCAGCAAACCAGTCTTTAGCGGGATAGCCGTGAAAATGAATCATTGGCGCTCCCTGTTCAATCAGGTGGGGTGCGTATAACGCTGCTGACAGCGCGATCGCGACCATGACATAGGTGTCGTAAGAGGGTTTGATATCCACTTGATTAAGATCAATTCCTTCTGGAATTTGCAGGCATAAGCTGTTTTTCAGACCAATCCGGATAATATCTCGCTCTAGGCTCAAATTCGTTTTATCCGCACCGGATCGCGAACAAAGCAACCAAATATCGGGGATTTGTTTGTAGGCGTATTCCCCTTTGATCTGGGTTTTTAAGTAGCGTCTGCCCGCCTCATTTTGACGGACTTCATCGGTACTGAATCCCTCTACCGGCAAGAGACTTTCCCAGACACTGGCTGGTATTTCGCGATCGCCGATGTATTGGGGAGGTTCGGCATAAGCAACAAAACCGTAGGAAACCCCCGTTCTGCCATTGACAATGACATCAACAATATCGCGATGGGATTGCCGTTTCACGACTTCACCGAGTTGAAAGCCGGAGGGAAATAAGCCAGTGCTTGCCAAGTTTTGGCTTAACTGTTGTAATTGGATGGCGTAAGTCGAGTCTTGGGGATGATAGTCGCTAATTTGAAACCGACTCAGGGGGAGGGGCGCGATCGGGACGTAAATTTTGGGAATCAGGGATTTTAGAATAAAATGATCGAATTGCTCTCTGGGAAAAAGGGAATCCGAAAGATTCATATTTAAAATTGAAATCTCTTGCTCGGAAATCCCAATGGCAATTTCGGAAAAGTTTTTGACTAAGGTATTGACCCCAAGGGCAATCTTCTTTGGGTAGGGCAGTTTTGAACTTACAAACTCGCGGTCTAATTCGCTCAACAAAATGACTTGGGTGGCTGTGGGATCTTCAAGGCGTTGAATGGTATGGTCTTCTGCCCAAGCAGTTAACTGAGTAATTGTTGCAATTGACTTGTTTGGCAGAAAGAACTGAGCATAAATTTGATAGAATTTCTCGGCAAGAAAACTTTTGATGGGATGAGTGGGTCGCTCAACATCAATCACTGCACTAATCTCCGGTTTAACAACCCTTGTCTTCACCGTCTTTTTCCATGGCGTTAGCGGTATTGATAGGTCATAAGCAAAGTCTCGGGTCGCTTCTTCCCAAGGGATAATTTGTACGCCGTAGTCTTGTAACTTTAGTTTTAGCTCTTCTCGAAACTGCCCAACGACTTCATTTTCAAATCCTTTTGGCAACGGTCTCAACGTGACTTTCAGTTGTTTCGCCATCACCATGGGATCGATAATGGGGGATTGAAATGGGATCGAGGAACTGGTGTTAAACCCTCCCAGTAAACGACCAATGGTTTGTAAGCTCAGTCCAGTCGCGGTTTGGCAACTGGAATCCTTACTTTCATCCAGAAAAGCAAGAATTTCCGTTTTATGAGCAGCCAGTTCTGCCCGAAGCTGTGGGGTTAACGTTCCTTTGGGGGCATTAATTTTGAGTTGCTCGCCATTGCGCCACAACTGAATGCCTTGTTGATTAAGGTGGTTTAAAAGTGCTGATAGATCAGACATGGCTTGACTCTTAAAGTTCTAGGATTTCTCGGTCTGAAGTTTGTAAAGCGTCCGCTAAGTATTGCGATAAGGACTCGATATTCGGGTAATTCCAAATCACAAGCGGGGAGAGTTCCAAGCCGAAATGCTGTTTCCCGAGATTGGCAATACTCATGGTTTGTACCGAGTCTAAGCCGTAACTCTCAAACGGGAGGCGAATATCAATTTCATCGGGATCGATCCCAAGCTGTTGGGCAATTTGAGAAGCCAACCAGTCTTGAATCTCTTCTGCATCCAACGTTGAGAATTCAATCATCTTTTCTTGCATGGGCTTTGACCTCTTGCTATCAATTTCTTTTTGCTAACACTGCTAGGAGTTCTGGCAGCAGTTCGAGATGCGCTTCTGAAACCTTGCCTGTCTCTTTCAACAAATGCCTGATTTGTTGGATGTCAGTTGGTTGGAGATTAGAACCTAAGGGGGTTTGATGCTCAGAGTCAGTTTGTTCAAACCAGTAGCGCTGTCGCTGAAACGGATAGGTTGGCAATTGCAAACGATGACGGGAATAATCTTGATCAAAACCCGACCAGTTTATAGCAAAGCCACGGATATATAATTCTCCTAAACTAGAAAGGAGCCCTTGCCAACTGCCTTGTTCGGGATGGAAGCTACCGAGGGCAAGTTGCCCTTCTGCGATAGTAGTTGGGGGTGACCCCATTGCCAACACCACTTGCTCGTTAGCGAAAGCACCAAAAGACGAGGGTTCCGAGGAGTGGAGATGACGACACCAATACTTGGGAGTAGCGATTGCTGCTGTAATCGGTTCTCCGGTAGCTGGGGAAATGAATGGGATCTGAGGTTGGGTGTAGGTGACGGTTTCTGCTACGTTGTCTCGCGATCGCGCAGACGAATGCGAATCAAGGCTTGCCATCACCAATTTCAGGGCTGCTTCCAGAGTGAACACCCCCGCGACGGTTGCTGCAACATATTCTCCAACGCCACCCCCCATAACGGCTTTGGGCTTAATCCCCCAGGAAGCCCATAATTGCGCTAAGCCATACTCAATGGCAAATTGGGTGAGTGGTCGATGTTCAGCATCAACCGATAAAGGGTTTGCTTGGAGAAGGTCGCCACACTGCGCGATCGCGCTGCGAAAAGTGGGCTGCGTTTGATAGAGTTCCTCTCCGAGAGGCAAAAATTCTGACGGTTCGTCATGGGGGAAAAAGAAGATCAGTTGGGGACGCTTTCTCCCCTTAACCTTGCCTTTCCCAACGCCAGCACTGTCTTTTAACCGTTGGTATAATTCCGGGCTAGATTCAGCAACAACACAAAGCCGATCGTCAAAATGAGTCCGTTTGGTATTCGCGGTAAAGCAAATATCAGCCAAGGAGGCTTCTGGATGAGCGACTAAGAAATCAGCATACTGTTGTACCATCTCCTGTAACGCCGCATCGCTTTTTGCTGACAGGGTGAGTATCTGTAGCGGACGGTCTTTCGTTGCTGTTTTGCGAAAGGTCTGTGTTAAAGGGGCTTCTTCTAAAATAAGATGGGCATTTGTCCCGCCAAACCCAAAGGCACTCACCCCAGCCAAACGAGGCTTTTCTCCCCGACACCAAGGCTGGAGTGCTGTAGGAATGGCAAACGGTGTGTTTTCTAGAGAAATGTAAGGATTGAGCGTTTCCAGATGGAGGTGAGGGGGAATGGCTTCGTTTTGTAAGGAGAGAACAACTTTCATCAAAGCCGAAATTCCAGCCGCTGCTTCTAAATGACCGATATTCGTTTTCACTGAACCGATGTAACAAGGTTGATCGGGTTCGCGACCGTCTTTCAAAACAGTTTGTAAGGCTTTCCACTCAATCGCGTCTCCAACTGCTGTTCCCACGGCATGGGCATCAACATAGCTAATTGCTGACGATTCAACATTCGCATTAACTAACGCTTGTCCCATGGTTGTTTGTTGTGCCAGCCCTTTTGGGGCACTCAAACTATTACTCAATCCGTTGTGGCTAACCGCTGACCCTCTAATTAGCGCGAAAATTTGATCCTGGTCTTTGACTGCATCGGAGAGACGCTTGAGGATAACCACGCCACATCCTTCTCCTCTGATATACCCATCAGCACTGGCATCAAAGGTTTTACAGCGACCGTTATTCGCAGATAACATCCCCGTTTGGGAAGAAGAAATCGTCGAATCCGGTGAAAGAATTAAGTTAACGCCTCCTGCTAAGCAGAGATTCGATTCCCCACTACGCAGACTCTGACAGGCTAAATGGACGGTCACTAACGACGAAGAACAAGCCGTATCCACTGCCATACTCGGACCCCGCAAATCCAGCATATAGGATAAGCGGTTAGCCGTGACACAAGGCGTTGTTCCTGTCCCACTATAAGGACCAATGCAGTCAAAATTCTTGTACAGCAGGCGATGATAATCGATAGTACATAGACCAATAAATACGCCGGTTGAACTACCTGCTAACTCAGTGGGGACAATCCCAGCGTTTTCCAAGGCTTCCCAAGCCACTTCTAAAAAGAGTCGCTGTTGAGGATCACAATGTTTAACCTCTTCAGTGGACATCCCAAAAAAATCGGCATCAAAACCATCAACATTTTCGAGAAAACCGCCCCAACAGGCATTCATTTTACCTGGGGTCTCGGGATCCCGATCATAGAAGTGATCAATATTCCATCTTTCTTGAGGGATGGGCGCGATCGCGTCAACCCCATTTTTTAACAGTTGCCAAAAGGCTTCGGGATTTTTCGCTTGGGGAAAACGGCAACCTATGCCTACAATTGCAATCGGTTCCATAGAATTAAAGATAAATTAATAACAACAGTAACGGGATGGATAGATTGGGTTAACCTTCGTGTGCGAGAACCAATTGAGCGAATTGCTTGAAGGTTTGAGTATTGTTTTGGACAGCTTTCTCAATCGAGCCACCCGCAGCCATAATGCCCATTTCGCGATTCACTGACCATTGGTAATCTAAGCGAGTGAACAATCTTCGCATTAATTCGAGAAGACTTTGCTGATATTTCAGTCCCACTTGATAGCCTTCGTGGTCTTGACAGACACATTTTTCCAGCCAATGGAGCGCGTCTTGAGTATCCATAGCAAACAGCGGTGATTTCAACAGCTTGTAATAAAAGGTCATCAACATCGGGTCGTCATAAACACAGCGACCGGGCAAAATCCCGGATAAACCGCTCAATAGGCTACATTGCATCTTGTAAACGATCAGACCGGAGATCCATTTCTCGTAAGCCGTGGGCTTGGGAAAATCTTTATACATATCTCTGGCAAGGGTTTGAGAAATGGTGGTATGGAAGGCTTCGTCTAAGAGATGGTAGTAAGAGACCGCTGTGGGAGTGGGAATCGGCTGTCCTTTTTGCGCTAAGTCCCGATAGTATCGAATATAGGGATATTCTTGATTTTTGAGAATGGCATTAGCTGTATAGCGCAAGGAATAATACTGACACGCCATAAACGGCGACAGTCCCCAATGCACCGTAAAAAATTTCAACCAGTAACGCGGGGCAATTCTTCCCCCTAATCCATCGGAAGGCGCTGGAATTTCCTTACCCTCTTCTTCTAAATTTTTTAAATACTGAGAGTAATATTGTTTTTTCCCACCCAGCATTGTTTTCGCGATCGCGCTCAAAAATTTGTCTCGATGTAGCGAGAAGGGGGAACTGCCTCGATTTGCTATAAAATAATCCTGCAAAGGCTGAGGCAATAGGCGTTTCAACCAAACTTCATTCCCAGGAAGCGTTTTCTCATAAAGGGAATTGCCTAAAATCGTTTTGCCGACAAGCGCCATCTTGGTTTTATAGCCAATTCTTTGAAAGGTGCGGATGTGATAGCTTTCTTGTTCGGTTTCAAAATCGAGTTCATCACAAAGGGTTTCATATCCACCAACTGCTCGAAAGACCCCATTAGTCACCTGATTATAAACACTGGTTGTGGCTTCGCTAACCGCCGTATGATTATAATTACCCACCCAATACAGATGATTAAGGGCTCGTTTCTGGGTTTCAGAAGCAGCTTCATAGAGAGGCGTACCATACAGTAAAGAAAGTTCGCGATCGCCCCAGTAATAATCACGATTACTGGCGTAGTCAAATTCCTTTCCGAGGTCGCTAATTTTCTCTGTGTAGTCTGAGTCAGTGTTGTTATGGAAGGTTTTTGCAATCACCTTTAAATGCTTTGACTGAGAGATCTCTGGTAGTTGAGATGATTGTTTTTTGGCAGCGATTCTATTTAGAGTTACCATAATTGTTTCTGGCTCAGTTTCATTGTCACTTCAGTTTCAGTTACCCTGACTAATGCTTAGGAATTTGGCTCACTTAAATGTTGAACCAACGCCTCAACCGTGGGATAGTCATAGAGCAAAGTGGGATCGAGCTCTATTGATAGCCACTCTTCCAAATCACCGGTCAAGCCCACGGCAACGGAAGAATCTAAACCATAGCGATCAAAAGGAATAGTAATATCCACTTCTTCCGGTTCTACTTCCAATAAGTCTGCTAAATAAGCAACAATCCAATCTTGAATTTCTACCGGCGTGGGGAAGTTTTTTGGCTCTGTTTTATTAACTACGAGATGATTCATGGTTTTTATTTAAGTCATAAAAGGGTTTTAATTTAAGTTCCTTGCGTCTCCTTAAAAGTTGGCTTTTGACGCCGATTTAACAGTTTGCAGTTGCGTAAAAACGGATTCTACATCGGTTTGAAGCTGCATAAATTTCGCTTTATTGCGGGGATTTTCGCTCCAGTCGTCAATCACATTGAGACTGCCCTTGAGAAAATGGTCGCGACAAGCCGAACGCTGAATTTTTCCACTAGAGGTGGTGGGAATACTATAGGGTTTGACCAAAACGATCGCGTAAAAGGGAAGATTGTATTCTGCACTCACCACTTGGCGAATATTACCGATGACCTCTGCCACATCCAGCTGGCGTAAATAACTCCGTTGCACTTCCTGAACCACCACCAGTCGTTCTGAGTTTCTGACTTCGATGGAAAAGGCAGCGCTCGCATTAGGGCGTAAAGCGGGGTGGCTCGTTTGAACCGTAAACTCGATGTCTTGAGGGTAATAATTTTGTCCGCCAATGATAATCACATCTTTTAGTCTGCCGGTGATAAATAATTCCCCACTTTGTAAAAAGCCTAAATCTCCGGTCCGTAAGAAGGGACCTTCCCCTGACTCTGAAAGATAAGCCTGGAAAGTTTTCTGGGTTTGTTCGGGTTGATTCCAGTAACCTTGAGCAACGCTCGCTCCTTTGATCCAGATTTCTCCCACTTGGTTGTCACTCAAAGGATTGAGGGTCTGAGGATCAACAATTTTAACTTGCTGATCTCCTAAACTTTGACCACAACTCACCAGTTGATAGCTATCTTGATCATCTTTTCCCATCACGACTTGGTGATTTTGCAGAGAGGAGGCTTTTACGCTTTGCACCACAGGAGTACTAGTAACAGCCCCTCCTGAAACCATAAGCGTTGTTTCTGCCATGCCGTAGCAGGGGTAAAATGCTTCTGGTCGCAAACCGCAGCTAGCGAAGGTCGCTGCCATTTTTTCGAGAGTCGCAGCTCGCACCGGTTCTGCCCCGGTAAAGGCGACTTGCCAACAACTTAAATCCAGGTTAGCTAGTTTTTCTGGGGTGGCTTTGCGACAGAGGAGATCATAGGCAAAGTTCGGTGCGCCACTGGTGGTTCCCCGATAGTGCGAAATCGCTTGTAACCAACGCCAAGGCTGCTGCAAAAAGTCCATGGGAGACATGAGAAAAACCGGAAAACCGCCATATAAAGGCTGTAAAATGCCACCGATTAAGCCCATGTCATGGTAAGGGGGTAGCCAAATCACGCCCCGACTTTCCGGGGTATGCCCAAAGCCTTGATAAATCAGCTCCAAATTATGCAGCAAATTACCATGACTGACCATGACCCCCTTTGGCGTTCCCGTAGAACCCGAAGTATATTGCAGAAAGGCTAAATCATCAGGTGTTAAAGGACGTGGTTGGTATTCACTCGCCAAAGCACTATCCATCTGATCAGTGACCAACCAGTGCATCTTGGCTAAATCGGGGGCCTGAGCAATTTGATGCGCCATGCTGTCTTGCAAAGTTTTTGTGGTCAAGGCAACAGTGGCTTGGCAATCTTTGACAATAGCTTGTAACCTTGTCGATTTTTGATTTCGACGCAGAGGATAAGCGGGAACAGCAATCACAGAGGCATACAAGCAACCAAAGAAACCGGCAATAAAGTCGAGTCCGGGTGGATAGACGAGTAAGGCGGTCTGACCCGCTACACCCAAGGCTTGCAAGTTTGCCGCGATCGCGCGGGCTTGTCGATCTAATTGTTGATAAGTGAGCTGGGCAAGTTCTGTATTGCCACGGGCAATAAATGTATAATTTTTCTGCGAAGGCTGATTGCGCGATCGCGCTAATAAAAGATCGACTAAAGAAGCCCACTTTTCTGTCACATCACAAGAGACATGAGAATAATTAAGCATAGCGTTACTAAAATTGTTTCTGTACAACAGCCCCAGTTCTACTGAACTGCCAATACATAGCACTCACTAGGGGAAGTCGAGATGGAAACTGTTGTCGCTTTCTAGGCTAGCTACTACATAGTCAATTCCCACGAATAGAAAAAGTGACAAATAGACGTAGACAATTTGAAAAAAATATGCGATCATAAAAAGTATGCCCTCGATTTTTAAATATAAAGCACTTAAGAGTCAGGGTTAAGGGAGATAGATTGTAGGTTAGCGTCTGTCAATCTATCTCTCAGCGTATTTTTTTAGCCCAGTATCTCTGTAGTTCTCAATCTAGTAAGAACTAGTTTCCTAAGAAGATTCCTGCAGACTTAGAAACCTAAAAAAGGATTTCGTTAGCAAAACTACCGAGAAAACCAAATTGTTTAGGTTTAGGAGAACCACTTAAGGGACTGAGGTACTTAGGTATGTATTATTACACAGATTGGAAGACTTGTAAACCAATCTCTATTAAATAAAATTAATATTTACTTTTATTTAAAATCGTATTTCCTTATAATCGCTGCAACAAGCAGCAAGGCGGTAGCCAGGAATTTGACTGTCTGAGAACACCTCCTCACCCAGAGCGTCTGCTAAGAATTGGGCTGCTTTCAAACTGCGGGGAACACAGGTAATCCAAGGTAATTTGCCCAATTGTTGAAGATTTGGGGCGCGCTTTGAGGGCACGATCAGCGACATAGATGCCGACCTACTTAGCCTTTATTGACCGGCTTGGAAAACTTGTTTAGCTGTGAGATTAAGCCTCGAAAAAGTAGGCGAAACAATAAGATCATCTCCTCGAAATTGGCTGACTTGATATTCTCCCTCAATCAATTGATAAACAGATACTGTGGGTTGTTTCGGGTTTCCTAAAAAATTGCGTCCTCCCAATGCCGCATAATCAACAATCCAATATTCAAAAATCCCCACTTCTTCATAATCGGCTCTCTTTTTGAAATAGTCATCGCGCCAGTTTGTGCTGATGACTTCAACAATGAGTTTGACAGAGTGAGCCTTTTCAATAATGGATTCTTTTTCCCAACGCGGTTCTGCTATCGTTGCCTCTTGATCCAGGACGATAATATCAGGTTCATACCCAGATTTTCCGTTGCTGGATTTGACAATTGACTCTCTGGGAATTGTCCAAAGTCCTCGCTTCCCCATTTGGACAATGGTAAGAATTAATTCTTCTATGAGAAAGCCGGTTACATTGGAATGTCTCCCAGTCGGTTTTGGCATTGCAACAATTGTCCCATCGTGGAGTTCGTAGCGTTGACTTGTGTTGGGATACCACGCAATGAAGTCTTCAAAAGTAACAGTTTGAGTGAAAGATTGAATCATAGATTTTTTGAATGGGGATCAAGAAACGGACGGGCAAGATAATAACTGGTAATTGATTTCGCATCTAAATTGGAATTGCCGCTATGAATTAATTGTTCTAATTCTTCGGGCGTGTAAAGCACCACTTCAATATCTTCATCTTCATCTTGTGCTGGTGGCGTTTCTAGCTTTTCTAAATCCGTCGCTAAAAATGTATAGATGTATTCATCAGAATAACCCGGTGCGAGAGCAAATTTGCCTAAATCTCGCCATTGTTTGGCGTGATAGCCGATTTCTTCCTTAATTTCCCGTTGAATCGTTGCTGCTGGGGATTCATCAATTTCTACCGTTCCTGCGGGAAATTCTAACAAGCGTTGTTGAAGAGGAATGCGATATTGATCCACTAACACTAATTTTCCTTCTGGTGTGACCGGAACTGCTAGCGCCCCGCCCGGATGACGGATACATTCCCATTCCCCTTCCACACCATTAGCAAGCCGGAGATGGCTGACTTCAAAACGAAACTTACGCCCTTGGTATTGGAGACGTTCTTTAAGCAGTTGGGGAGTGGAATCATTCATAGCGATTAAAAATTAAAGTTTTTGTAAGATACCGGAACAGTCGATACTTTGTTTTAATTGCGCGATCGCGCTGCCAGTAACCGGATCAATCCAGTTCGGGGCGATTTCAGCTAAAGGCACTAAAACAAAGGCCCGTTCTCTCATCCGTGGATGAGGAATTTGTAAGTGTTCTGTTGCCAACACCTGATCATCATATAAAAGGATATCTAAATCAAGGGTGCGCGCCCCCCAACGTTCCTGGCGCACCCGCCCAAATTCATTTTCAATCTTGAGTAAGGTGGCTAAGAGATCGCCAGGGGATAAGCTAGTGGTTAAGAGGGCACAGCCATTGAGATAGTTCGGCTGTTCCGGTCCTACAGGAAGGGTTTCGTACCAGCTGGAAACAGCACTGACGCTCACCTCAGAATGAGTATCTAACTGTTGAATGGCTTGTTCAAGAATCTGTTGTGACTCTCCTAAATTACTCCCTAGCGCGATCGCGCACTGGACTTTTTCCCTTGTACTCATAAAAAATTCAGTCAAGATTTAAAAATCTAAGAAACAATAGAAACTGTCGTCTTCAAGTTATTGCTCATGCAATCGCGCGCTCAACCCCAAAAACTTGTTCTCATCGGTGGCGGTCATAGTCATGCCATTTTACTACGAATGTGGCAGTTGCATACCCTCCCAGAGGTTCGCTTAACGCTCCTGAGCGATACCGAAAAAACCCCCTATTCTGGGATGTTACCCGGTCATGTAGCAGGACTCTACACTTACGATGAAACGCACATCGATTTACCGCCTCTGGCCCAACGTGCCCAAGCTGACTTTTATCATGACAAAGCAGTCGGTTTAGACCTCAAGCACAAGCAAATCTTATGTCTGAATCGTCCCCCATTAACCTTTGATCAAGTCTCTGTTGATATTGGTTCTACGCCAGCCACTTTGACAGTTCCCGGTGCCAAAGATTATGCGGTTCCGGCAAAACCGGTTTCTGTGTTCCTCAAGCACTGGTATCAATTTCTAGAAAGTGTGGAAAAAAATCCTCAGCAACAACGCACCCTTGCGATTGTTGGCGGTGGGGCTGGTGGGGTAGAACTCGCTTTAAATATGCAAAAACACTTGCAGGAAAAGAGTCAGCAGGTGTCCATTCATTTATTCCAACGGGAAAAGGAATTATTACTCGATAAAGGGAAATGGGTGCGTCGCCATTTGGCATCCTTGCTTAAACAACGAGGCATCTCCCTTCATTTAGGAGAAGCGGTCAGGGAAGTGTTTCCGGATAAAGTGGTCTGTGAATCCGGGTTTGTTCTCGCAACCGATATTATCTTTTGGGTGACACAAGCCAGCGCACCGCATTGGATTCAAGAAAGTGGTTTAGCCACTGATGAGCGAGGATTTATGCTCGTTAATGACTATTTACAATCAATCTCGCATTCTTTTGTCTTTGCGGCTGGGGATATTGCAACAATGGTTAACCATCCCCGTCCGAAAGCCGGGGTGTTTGCCGTGCGACAAGGAAAACCGTTGTTTCAAAATTTACAACGGATTGTTTTAGGAAAACCTTTAAAGCCTTATCGTCCGCAGCGAAATTATCTCAGTTTAATTGGCACCGGTGATGAAAGCGCGATCGCGTCCTGGGGAAATTTTGGCTTGCATTGCCCACTGCTTTGGCGTTGGAAAGATCACATTGACCGCAAATTTATGGCGCAATTTTCTCACTAATTAAAGAAAAACTGGCAACAAACAAGTTAAGTTGTCATCAATTAACAACAGTGAGTAAGACAAAGAAATTGCTATACTCTTGATGAAAGCCAATTTAACACCAATCGAGAGTAAAGAATGCAGCCGACTGACCCGAGCAAGTTTACGCAACAAGCCTGGGATGTAATTGTTGATTCACAAGAAGTAGCCCGCCGCTTCAAAAATCAGGAATTAGAAGTAGAACACTTAATGCTGACCCTATTTTCCACAGAAGGGGTCGCCAATCAAATTTTAGAAGCGAAACAAATTGATGTCTCTCGCCTTCAACAGCAGCTTGAAGTCTTTACCAACCGGCAACGGAAATCAATGCGAGTGGAACAACTCTACTTGGGACGAGGGTTAGATCAGTTGCTCGATCGCGCTGAGAAAGCAAGGCAAAGTTGGCAAGATGAGGTGATTGGTGTCGAACATCTCTTGCTCGCTTTTGCTGAAGATGAACGAGTCGGTCGTCGTTTGTTGCGCCCTTACAGTGTTGATCCCCAAGATATTGAAGCGGCGATTAAAGAATTTCGCGCCAATTCTACCCAAGAAGAAACAAGCACAGCAGAAGGAGAAGGGGAAAAAGAACAAGAGAAAGAAGAAGAACAAAGTCCCTTAGAAAAATATGGACGGGATTTAACTGAACAAGCCAGTGGCGGTAAACTCGATCCGGTCATTGGTCGGGATGAAGAAATTCGGCGTGTGGTACAAGTGTTATCCCGTCGTTCTAAAAATAATCCGGTTTTAATTGGTGAACCGGGTGTGGGGAAAACGGCAATTGCAGAAGGGCTAGCGCAACGGATTGTCAATGGGGATGTTCCAGAATCTCTTAAAAATCGGCGGTTAATTGCCTTAGATATGGGCAGTCTGATTGCTGGGGCGAAATATCGCGGGGAATTTGAAGACCGGCTGCGGAAGGTGTTACGGGAGGTCACTCACTCCGAAGGGCAAATTGTGCTCTTTATTGATGAATTACAAACTGTGGTCGGAACTGGTTCCGGTCAAGGCACGATGGATGCTGGCAATCTCTTAAAACCCATGCTGGCACGAGGAGAATTGCGCTGTATAGGGGCAACCACTCTCGATGAATACCGTAAGCACATTGAAAAAGATCCAGCACTGGAACGGCGGTTTCAACAAGTATACGTGAAACAGCCGGATGTGGAAGCAACGGTTTCCATTTTACGGGGATTGAAGGAACGCTACGAAGTTCATCATGGGGTGAAAATTACCGATTCGGCATTGGTGGCTGCTGCCAGTTTATCGGATCGCTACATTACCGATCGCTTTCTACCGGATAAAGCCATTGACTTGGTCGATGAAGCGGCGGCGAAGTTGAAAATGGAAATTACCTCCAAACCAACGGAACTCGAAAGCATTGATCGTCGCCTGATGCAGTTGCAAATGGAAAAACTCTCTTTAGAAGGAGAAGACGAGTTAGCCAGCGGGAATACCAGTGCCTATCGTTCGGCCAAAGAACGCCTGGAGAAAATTGAGCAGGAAATGCAGGAACTCGAAGGCAGTCAGAAAGAACTCTCTTCTCAGTGGCAATCAGAAAAACAGATGTTAGAGGAAATTAATACCCTCAAAGAAGAAGAAGACCAATTGCGCGTCCAAGTGGAACAAGCCGAACGAGAATATGACTTGGAAAAAGCAGCGCAGTTGAAGTATGGACAACTCGAAGGCTTACAACGTCAACGGGAAGATAAAGAGGGAAAACTACTGGAAATGCAGTCTCAAGGACGGGCATTATTACGGGAACAAGTCACAGAAGCCGATATTGCAGAAATTGTTGCGAAATGGACGAGCATTCCCGTTAATCGCTTGTTAGAGTCAGAACGGCAGAAACTATTAGGCTTAGAAGGCTATTTACATGAACGAGTGATTGGTCAAAAAGAAGCAGTAGCGGCGGTTTCTGCTGCGATACGGCGGGCAAGAGCAGGAATGAAAGATCCCGCCCGTCCCATTGGTTCCTTCTTGTTCATGGGTCCCACCGGGGTCGGAAAAACAGAATTAGCGCGCGCGATCGCGGAATTTTTATTTGATAGCGAAGAATCCATGATTCGGATTGATATGTCCGAATACATGGAAAAACATTCCGTCTCTCGTTTAGTTGGCGCACCGCCGGGCTATGTCGGTTACGAAGAAGGGGGACAACTCTCTGAACAGATCCGCCGTCGTCCCTATTCCGTGGTGCTGTTGGATGAAGTGGAAAAAGCCCATCCCGATGTCTTCAACATTCTCCTCCAAGTTTTAGATGATGGGCGCATTACCGATTCCCAAGGACGGACGGTTGACTTCCGTAATACGATTATCGTGATGACTAGCAATATTGGCGGTGAAGACATATTACAGCTTGCACAAGAAGACTCACAATATGAACAAATGCGGAAAAAAGTTTTACAAGCCCTCCGCGAACATTTCCGCCCGGAATTCCTCAATCGCATTGATGACTTGATTATCTTCCACACTCTCAGACGAGAAGAACTCGGGCGCATCATTACCATTCAACTCCGACGGATTGAAAGTCTCTTATCGGAACAAAAAATCACGATTAAACTGACTGAAGCAGCGCAAGATTACTTAGTTGATGTGGGTTACGATCCGGTTTACGGGGCACGTCCTCTCAAACGAGCGATTCAACGGGAGTTAGAAAACCCCATTGCCACGAAAATCCTAGAAATGGCATTTACGGAAGGGGATACCATCCTCGTCGATTGTGAGGATCATCAACTGGTGTTTAAGAATCAAGAAGAAGCGCAATCTGTAGAAGTTGAAGTAATGTCTTCTTAGTTTGAAAAATGATGATCAATGATTTAATGAATACTGAAATAACGAATATAAGATTCTAGTCTGATTTGATGCAGCAAAAACAGCTTTAAAGATGGGACTTCCTCTATTTGTCGTTACTCCTCAGTATTACAAAGATTCTCCTCAAGGTAATATTGATTTGATTCAAAAAGGAGGAATAGAGTTTAACCCTAATGATGGAATTGGAGAAATTTTGAAGCATTTTTTTCAAGATAAGGTAGAACAAGAAACTGTAAGTAGTCTTTCACAGCAACCTCAACAATTATCCTTACCTTTAGCTTAGGTGTTTAGAGCGTTGTCTAAAGGGTGGGCGATGCCACCCTACAAACTGCTCATTAGGTTATGCTGTAAATGCTGGTATCAGTTTAACTCCGATGCTAAAAACAATCAAAATTGAAAACTTTCGTGGTTTTGAGTCTTTTGAACTTCAAAATCTCGGAAGATTAAATCTATTAGTAGGCAGGAATAACAGTGGTAAAACCTCTATTTTAGAGGCGATTCGACTCCTCTGTTCACGGAATAACCTTGAGCCTCTCAGAGAGATGATGATAAGCCGAGGTGAATGCTTTTGGGATGAAAATAGAAAATATAAAGAGCTAGATATTTGTCACCTTTTTTATGATCATGAAATAACCATTAAGAGTAGATTTTTAGTTTTGGGTGTCCACAAAGATAGCCAAGAAAAACTCATTGGATATATGGGCTTTCGTAAAGGTAAGCAACCAAGTTATCATTTAGCTGACATGGAAGTATTAAATTCTACTCCTGAAAAAGAACAATTTAATCAGGGTCAAGATTTTTTAATTGATGCTAGCAGAATGAATTTGAATGAGCTTGGTTTTATTCTAAAATGGACATATGCAGAAGAACCAAACACTTGGAGATTTCCCTTATCTGGTAACGGCGGATTATCTGATTATTATATTCGTGCCATAAAAAACAGTGGTATTCAAAAAAAAAGTGAAACTAAAACGCAATTTATCACCTCATCTGCGTTAAGCTCTGCTAAAATGATCGACCTATTTGATCAGATTGTTTTAACCCCTGAAGAAGACTTAGTCTTGCAAGCACTGCAAACAATTGAACCAAGAATTATTCGTATTGCTTCAGTTAGTTCGGAAAGAGAGATAAGTTCTGAAGCACGGGAAGGATTTATGGTACGGTTTAGTGATAGTAAACAACGCATCCCAATTGGCAGTATGGGTGATGGGATCTGGCGTATTTTAGGACTTGCCTTAGCAACCGTTAGTGCATCAAATGGTGTTTTGTTAGTCGATGAAATTGATACGGGCTTACATTTCACTGCCATGTCTGATATGTGGAAATTGGTTTGGGAGACTGCAAAAAGACTTAATGTTCAAGTTTTTGCCACAACACATAGCAGTGATTGTTGGATGAGTTTAGCTGATATTGCCAGTCGAGAAGATACCGCAGAAGATGGCATTACAATCCAGAGAATTGAAAAAGGAAAAGATACAGGAGTCGTTTTCAATCGCGAGCAAATTCTCACTGCTGCCAAGTGGGATATTGAGGTGCGTTAGTAATGTCAAGGCAAGATAAGTCACCGAACTGGTTATTAGTGGAAGGAGAGGAAGATAAAAGAGTAATTCCCTATTTGATGGAAGCAAATGGTATCCCTTGGAAAAAACAAGAAGAACCTGCTTTCATTCGAGAATGTGGCGGTTATCAAAATATTGACTCCACTTTAATTTCTACTGTTTTGCAAAAATCTGGGCTACAGGCTCTAGGAGTTATAGTTGATGCAGATGATAATCTTAATGAGCGTTGGAAAAGCATTAGAAATGCTTGTTTAGAGAGTATTCCAGATATTCCTGAAAACTTACCAACAACAGGGCTTATTCATCCAATAAATGACATTCAGTTTGGTGTTTGGATTATGCCTGATAATCAAGCCAGAGGGATGTTAGAAACTTTTTTAAGCTACTTGATTCCAGATGAAAGTGAGCCACTTTGGCAATATGCTCAAAACGTTACTAAAGAAGCTAAAAATCAAGGAGCTACTTTTATCAATTCTCATTTTGATAAGGCACAAATTTACACTTGGCTGGCATGGCAAGATCCACCAGGGCGACAATTACATAATGCTGTAATGGAAAAGATTCTGAATCCAAATCATCCCCAAGCCAAACCGTTTGTTAATTGGTTTAAGCAGTTGTATGACTTGTAAGAAAAAATAAATAGATTAAAAGAGCGCGATGTTCCCTACGGGAACCGGCGAAGCCATCGCGCAACGAAAAAGTTAAGAGGCTTGCTCAAATCCTACATTCAGCTTGACTACTAGGGTTAAGGTCTGTTCCATCGTTTTCACAATTTCACCATAATGACTATAACATGGTTAAGTTTGAAGGATCATGACTCCCATTTTTTCTCGTAAGGTTTCTAATCCTAATCTTTGCTCTGCCGAAATATAAACGGCTTCTGGAAAGTGTTGTTTTGCTTCAGTCAGCGTTTCTGTATCCACTTGATCAATCTTATTAAATACCAATAAACTCTCCGGCGGCATAATTGGCATTTCTTCTAGAATTTTGCTCACTGATTCGATTTGGCTTTGCCAAGCCCGATGAGATAAGTCAACAACATGCAACATCGCATCCGCTTCACTCACTTCTTCTAGGGTGGCACGGAAGGCATCAATTAAAGCTGGGGGGAGTTCTTTAATAAACCCCACGGTATCCGTTAGTAAGACAGTTTGTAATTCTCCTTGCGACGGAACAGTGAGACGACGAGTGGTTGGGTCAAGGGTGGCAAATAATTGGTCTTCGGCGTAAATTTCAGCATGGGTTAAGCAATTGAGCAAAGTAGATTTTCCCGCATTGGTATAACCCACCACGGCAATGGTCGGCACTTCTTGTTTTTGTCGCTGGTGGCGCATCCGGGAACGATGGGATTGCAGTTGATTGACTTCCTGCTGTAACCGGGATACCCGCTTTTGAATACGACGGCGTTCCGTTTCCAGTTTGGTTTCTCCAGGCCCACGGGTGCCAATACCACCACCGAGACGAGACATGGCTTCGCCCCGCCCCACCAGACGCGGGAGGAGATATTCCAATTGTGCCAATTCAACTTGGAGTTTTCCGGCGCGCGATCGCGCTCTTTGGGCAAAAATATCTAAAATTAACTCTGTCCGGTCAATCACTCTTACGCCAATTTGCTGTTCTAAATTGCGCACTTGGGCCGGACTCAAATCTTGATCAAACGCCACTAAACTCGCACCCACCGTTTGCACCGCGATCGCGATTTCTTGGACTTTCCCTGCCCCAATCACAGTCTGGGGATGAGGGCGACTGCGCCGTTGGGTAATCGTCTGTAACACCTCACCCCCTGCGGTATCCACCAAACGGATCACTTCCGCCAAGCCATCTGCAAACTGTTGCTGGGATAATTCAGCACTCATCAACCCCACAACCACCACGCGCTGATGGGAACTATCCACCTGCTGGGCGACATATTCCCGCTCAAATTCCGCTTCTAGCCCCTCAACTAGGTCTAGGAAATCTTGTTTCGTCAGAACATCTAGACTCAACGGCGGAGAAACTGTCCAATATAACCCTTCTTCGCGACTGGGATCAGATTCTGGGGCAAGATGCGCTAAATAAGCTGATTCCACATAACCGGTTGCCCCACCCCCGCGACGCTGGAATCCTTGACCGGTCAGCGTTAACGTCACCAGCGCGTCTAATCGCTGCAACACCATTGCCGTGAGACTGGGTTTTTTCGGGGGGTTTGACTTCAACGCCGTGGTCACACACCGAATCCCCGACAGCCGCTTAGCGCCATAACGCGGTAATTCCAGGGGGGGAATTTGCGTTTGTCGCGGGCTACCCACCCCCACCCGAATCACTTGTCCGCGACGGTTAATATAAGCGGATACCGGCTGATTAATTTCTGTACTAATCGCAGCAAGGCGCTGAGCAAATTCCGGGGTGGTTGCGCGATCGCGCGGCTGACGCTGATGATACAGCCGTTGCAGTTGTTTAAGCTGGCTTGATTTGAGTCCTTTTAGGTTGCCGTATAGGGTCTCGATTGACAATCGTCTCCTTAAGATGAAAACAGTAATTTTTGCTACATATTGATTCCCAAGCAAGGGAGAGAATACGGATTAAGAGATTCATCCCCCATAACTCAGTCCTCTTTATTTCATCTTAAATCCCAGCCTTGAAACTTTGCTGTTTTGAAACTGCACCTAAAAAACCGCCACTGAGAATAATTCAGTAGCGGTTGCTTCAATTGCCAATCGCAGGAAAATTTAACCAAATGCGCCGCTAACATATTGCTGAGTGGCTTCTTCTTTCGGATTTTGAAAGATCGTTTCTGTATCGTCATATTCCACGAGATACCCTTGCTTCCCGCCTTCTATGGCTTCGGCATTAAAAAATGCGGTCCGGTCGGAAACCCGGGAAGCCTGCTGCATATTGTGAGTCACAATCACAATTGTGTATCTCTCTTTCAATTCCGCAATTAACTCTTCAATTCGGAGGGTAGAAATGGGGTCCAGTGCAGAACAAGGTTCGTCCATTAAAATCACTTCCGGCTGAATGGCGATTCCCCGGGCAATACAAAGACGCTGTTGTTGTCCGCCGGATAAAGATAAACCACTTTCTTTTAACTTATCTTTCACCTCATCCCAAAGGGCAGCTTGTTTTAGGCTTTGCTCAATCAATTCATCCATATTCCCCTGATAGCCATTAATCCGCGCCCCAAAGGCAATATTTTCATAAATTGATTTCGGGAAAGGGTTGGGCTTCTGGAATACCATGCCAATGCGACGGCGCACCTCTACCGGATCAACGCCTTTGGCATATAAATCTTTATCATGATAGGTAATTTTTCCTTCCACTCTTGCTCCAGCGACTAAATCATTGAGACGATTAAAGCAGCGGAGAATCGTACTTTTACCACAGCCCGATGGACCAATCAAGGCTGTCACTTCGTTGGCATAAATATCCATGTTGACATTGCGCACTGCCAAATAGGAACCGTAGTAGACATTAACATTATCTACTTTTAAAACCGCTTCATTAACCTGGGCGTTATGCGGTGTTTGAGAAAGTTGGGGATCGCTGGTCATTTTTTTACCTCAATTTTTAAAAAACGATGATTTTAATCTAGTTTTTTCTGAAATTTATTCCGAAGAAAGATGGCAAGGGAATTCATTAGGAGTAATGCCACCATCAGAATAATAATGCCAGTGGCAGCAACCGCGTGAAACTCTTCTTGGGGACGGGATACCCAATTAAAAATTTGAATGGGCATGACGGTAAAGGGGGTTCTTAACCCTTCCCAAATCGGCCAGGTTGGGGGTAAAAAGGCAATATAAGTTAAAGCTCCCACTGTAATTAAGGGTGCTGTTTCGCCAATGGCACGGGATAAGGCAAGAATGGTTCCGGTTAACATACCAGGAAAGGCAAGAGGGAACACTTGTTCTCGCACCACTTGCCAACGGGTTGCTCCCAGTGCCATTCCCCCTTGTCTTAAACTATCCGGAACGGCTCTTAGCGCTTCACGAGTGGCAACAATAATAATCGGCAGAATGAGCAACGACATGGTCATCGATCCGGCCAATACGGTGCGCCCTCCTGTTAGGGGTTGCATCACCCGCACGAAGGCTTGTAAGCCCAGCAAGCCATAAATAATTGAGGGGACCGCCGCTAAATTGCCAATATTGACTTCAATGACTTTGGCATACCAGGTGTCCGCAGCAAATTCTTCTAAGAAGATGCCGGAACCAACACCAACAACAAAAGAAAGAATGGCAGTAATGACCATGAGCCAAATTGTTCCCACCCAAGCCGATAAAAATCCAGCTTGTTCCGGCTTACGGGAAGGATAATTGGTCATAAAGCTCCAATCGAGGTTACTAATACCATCAATAAAAACGTCGATTAATAGAACAGCTAAGACCACTAAACCAATGTAAGTGGCAATTAGGCTGATAATACGAAAAATGTTACCTTGCTGGTAACGTTTGGGCAGGGAGGTCTGAAATTGTGTACTCACCTGCTCTTGCATGGGATCGGCAGTTGTCATTACTCGTATTTCTCCCTAAATTTGCGTACAAACCAAAAACTAAAGATATTCAGTAGGAGTGTAATTAAAAATAAGCTGGTGCCAACCACAAATAAAGTGTTGTAGGCAAGCGTCCCAGTTGGCGCATCTCCTAGACTAACCTGAACGATAAAGGAGGTCATCGTTTGAACAGATACTAAAGGATTCAAGGTTAAAGTTGGGTTTTGTCCCGCAGCAACCGTTACAATCATGGTTTCTCCAACTGCACGCGAGATCGCTAAGATAAAGGAAGCAACAATTCCAGATAAAGCTGCTGGAATCACCACGCCAATCACAACCTCTTTTTTAGTGCAACCCATGGCATAAGCCCCTTGACGTAAACTTTGCGGTACAGAATAAATTGCATCTTCGCTAATTGAGCCAACTAGGGGGGTAATTGAAATTCCCATGACTAAACCAGCGCTCAGCGCATTAAAGCCCTGTAAACCCGGAATAAAATTTTGTAATAATGGCGTTACAAAGAGTAGCGCAAAGTAACCGAAAACAACAGATGGTACTCCTGCTAAGACTTCTAATGCTGGTTTAATCGAACGACGTACTCTAGCAGGCGCATATTCACTCAGGTAAATTGCTGATAGTAAGCCAATGGGCAAAGCAACAGTAATAGCAATTACAGAAGTCAAAAATGTTCCGCTCAAGAGCACAAAAATGCCGTATTGTGGATTGACAAATAAAGGCGTCCATTGTGTATCAGTGAGAAAACGCCATAAGGGTACTTTCTGAAAAAAGTTAATGGTTTCAAATCCTAGGGTCAGGACAATCCCTGCTGTTGTGGCGATAGAGATAAAGGCAAATAGGCCAAAAAGAAAAACAACAAGGCGCTCGCTGAGTTTATTGAAACCCCGAGCGGGCTTGAATAGATTGTCACGTTGATTCGCTGTCATTGCTCCTCATATAGTTGAAAGGGCTCACGTTAAGGTCAGAGTAGACACCTTCCTAAGCCGAAGGTGCCCACTCTAACTGTTGGCCAGCCGATGACCGACTGACCCAACTCAATTGATCATTTCAGACCATTCAGATTAAAGCACCTCGTTGAGCTTCACGCCAACTGTGGAACCATCTTCAAAGACTGTACCCGTTTTGCGTTCCTCAAAGCGACTCAACGCCTTTTGGTAAATGCTGTCGCTAAGCGCAACATACCCCACTTCACTGACAAGGTTGCGGTTGGCTGCATCCATATAGAATTGAATAAATGCTTGAACTTGCGGTTTTTCCTCTGCCGCGGACCGCCTAACATAAATAAAAATGGGTCGTGCTAGGGGCTGATAGGTTCCTTCTTCTACAGTAGCGGTACTGGGCTCAATACAGCCTTCTCCGTTATCCGGATTGCCATCATCAATCGTGATCGCCCCTAATTCGTCTTGGTTTTCTTCGTAGTAAGCGAGACCGAGATAGCCTAAGCCGCCTTGGTCACTCATAACCCCTTGCACAATCACATTGTCGTCTTCGCTGGCGGTATAGTCACCGCGACTGGCACCCCCTTCACCCATAATCGCTTCCGTGAAGTAGTCAAAGGTTCCCGAGTCAACCCCAGGTCCGTACAAGCTGAGTCTTTGATCTGGGAAACTATCACGAACTTGATTCCAATTATCAATTTGTCCCTGAGCGTCCGGTCTCCACATGGTTTCGAGTTCTTCGGTGGTTAAACATTCTGCCCAGTCATTGGCAGGATTTTTAATCACAGAAATGGCATCAAAAGCAACGGGCAATTCAATATATTCAATACCCGCTTCGGCACAGGCTTCTTTTTCCACTTCTTTAATGGGACGAGAGGCATCAGAGATATCGGTTTCACCATTACAGAATTTCTTGAAGCCACCGCCAGTTCCAGAAACACCAACAGTCACTCGCACATCTGGATGTTTCTGTTGGAACTCTTCTGCCATTGCTTCTGTAATCGGGAAAACGGTACTAGAACCGTCAACGGCAACAGAACCACTAAGTTGGGAGTCTTCTTCACTAGCACCAGTAGTTTCGCCTTCAGTCCCTCCATTCTGAGCTTGTTGCCCACCGCCGCAAGCAGCAAGGGTAAATGTCAGTGTTCCAACGGAAGCTAGCGCGATCAAACGACGTGTATATTGGTTCAACATGTTCAACATAATATTTTTAACCTATCGATTCGATTAGTTTGTCCCGTAGCAAGATATCGTGTGATTGTAAAATTTAGGTTAAGATGTATAAATTAAATCATCGTATCTAAGTGATACATGCTTGGATCAATTCCTCCATCACAACTTTACCTCACGTAAGTAAAGAGAAGGTTAAATTGACAAAACATAAAAAATTGCTTTACAATCATAGGCTGTGACATTTTTCTCTGGGATTTTAAGCCATGAATGCACAAGAGATAATCCGCTCCATTGAACAGGAGCAGATGAAAGACGATCTGCCCGTAATTCATGTGGGCGATACGGTGCGGGTCGGTGTTTTGATTCAAGAAGGGGGAAAAACCCGCACTCAGCCTTTTGAGGGAACTGTGATCGCCAAGCGTCATGGTGGACTGAATGAAACGATGACTGTCCGTCGGGTTTTCCAAGGTATCGGGGTCGAGCGCGTATTTTTATTGCATTCTCCTCGGATTAAGGATATTAAAATTATTCGCCGCGGGAAAGTGCGTCGGGCGAAACTCTATTACTTGCGCGATCGCGTTGGTAAGGCAACTCGCGTGAAACAGCGCTTTGATCGCTAAAAGCCTCTCCGAGATTGATCGCAAATCGGAGAAAAAAGTGTTATACTAGCACGAGGCTAAATGAGCGATAACAATCATTGTGCGTCCTTAGTTCAGTTGGTAGAACGTCGGTCTCCAAAACCGAATGTCAGGGGTTCGAGTCCTCTAGGGCGCGCTCGCTATTTACAACCCCCCTGTAACCAGTCCAAAACTGTACCGGGGGGAAACTTTTTCGTCTCAACGAAAACCGTCAAGAGCAGAAAGGGGGATTGATATTGTGGCAAAGAACGAACCAAAAAAAAGTGACCGCCCCGAAGTGAAAGCAAAAGAAGAGCAAAGTAGCTTCGATTTGGCTGACTTTCTCAAAGGCACGAAAGAGGAACTGGGCAAGATTGTCTGGCCGAGTCGTAAACAACTGATTAGTGAGTCAGCCGGTGTCATTTTAATGGTCACACTGGTTGCCACCATTATTTACTTATTTGATAACCTCTTCATTTGGATTGCAGGACAGGTATTTTGATGAGTTTTGCCACAGACAATCAAAACGAAGACCCAAATCTTGAACAGTCAACGGATCGTAAACCAAGATGGTATGCGATTCAAGTAGCTTCTGGATGCGAAAAGCGGGTGAAAGCAAACCTAGAACAACGCAGCCAGACCCTTGATGTTGCTGATCGCATTTTACAAATTGAAATTCCCCAAACCCCAATCTTCAAACTGCGTAAAGACGGAACTCGTCAACAAGCTCAAGAAAAAGTTTTTCCCGGCTATGTTTTAATCCAAATGCTGTTGGATGACCAAGTTTGGCAGGTTGTAAAAAATACGCCGAATGTGATCAACTTTGTGGGTGCCGAACAAAAACGTCCCTATGGACGGGGGCGCGGTCATGTTAAACCTATGCCTTTAAGCCCCTCGGAAGTAGAACGGATTTTCCGACAAAGCGAACAACAAGAGCCCGTCGTTCAAGCAAAAGTCGCAGTCGGTGATAAGATTGTAGTCCTTAGTGGACCGTTCAAAGATTTTGATGGAGAAGTCGTGGAAGTCAGTTCCGAACGGAACAAACTCAAAGCCCTCCTTTCCATTTTTGGACGGGAAACACCAGTGGAATTGGAATTTAATCAGGTTGAGAAACAAGACTAGCAATGGCAAAAAAAGTTGTCGCACTTATTAAATTGGCACTGCCTGCGGGAAAAGCAAACCCCGCCCCTCCGGTTGGTCCTGCCTTGGGTCAACATGGGGTAAATATTATGGCGTTTTGTAAAGAATACAATGCCAAAACCGCTGACCAAGCCGGAATGGTGATTCCGGTAGAAATTTCGGTTTATGAAGACCGTAGTTTCACCTTTACTCTGAAAACACCGCCGGCTGCCGTTCTCTTGAAGAAAGCAGCAGGCATTGAAAAAGGGTCCAGCGAACCCAATCGCCAAATGGTGGGCAGCATTACCCGCGCCCAATTGCAAGAAATTGCAGAAACCAAAATGCCTGACCTTAACTCAAATGATATTGAGGCAGCCATGAAAGTGGTGGAAGGCACTGCCCGCAATATGGGAATTACTGTTAAAGATTAAACTGTGTGAGTTGGGGAGAGGCTCCAGCTTCGTTATTGACCCAAGGAGAAAAATAATGGCAAAAAAACCATCGCGTCGGATGCGGGAGTTACTGGAAAAAGTTGAAAATCGTCCCTACGAACCCCTGCCCGCTCTAGAATTACTTAAAGAAACAGCAACCGCTAAATTTGAAGAAACCGCAGAGGCACATGTTCGCCTGGGAATTGATCCCAAGTATAGCGATCAACAGATCCGAACCACCGTTACTTTCCCGAAAGGAACCGGACAAGCGGTGCGCATTGCTGTGATTACCCGCGGCGAAAAAGTGAATGAAGCCACTGAAGCCGGTGCAGAAGTGGTCGGTTCCGAAGAACTGATTCAAGAAATCCAAAATGGTCGCATGGATTTTGATGTGGTGATGGCAACCCCGGATATGATGCCCCAAGTGGCGAAATTGGGACGGGTTTTGGGACCGAAAGGACTAATGCCCTCCCCCAAAGGCGGAACCGTCACCAACGAATTAGAGTCTGCCATTCAGGAATTCAAAGCCGGGAAGCAAGAATTCCGGGCTGATCGAACTGGAATTGTCCATGTCATGTTCGGAAAGGCTTCCTTCTCAGCAGAAGATCTATTATCGAATCTCAAAGCCTTACAAGAAACGCTCGATCGCAATCGCCCTTCTGGGGCAAAAGGAAGATACTGGCGCAGCATTTATGTTTCCGCGAGTATGGGACCGGCGATTGAAGTCGATATTGCCGCTTTAAGAGACTATAAATTACCGGAAGCAGCATAACTGAAAAACTGAATACAACAAACAGTAGAAGCCAAAGACAGCAGGAGTCACAAATAAGACTTAAATTGCCTGCCGAGGTGAATACCCAAACGTTCCCCCTGTGCCCAAGTTGTTTTGGGCGGTTGGGAGGGTGGGTCATCAAACCTCGGAGAATCATCCGGGGTTTTTTTGATGAAGGGGGAAAGACCAATGAAAACTAGGAGGTGCAAGCGCGTGTGGGCAGAACACTAGAAGATAAAAAACAAGTTGTAGCGGAATTAAAAGACCTGTTGAGTGAATCGCAACTGACCATTGTGATTAACTACAAAGGGTTATCCGTTTCTGAAATTGGCGATTTGCGCGATCGACTGCGCGAAACCGGAACCACTTGTAAGGTAACCAAAAATACTCTGATGCGCCGAGCCGTTGATGGGGATGAAAATTGGCAACCTTTACAAGATTTTCTCAGGGAATCCTCGGCATTTTTATTTGTCAAGGATGACTTTAGCAATGCCATCAAGGCTTATCGAGACTTTTCTAAAGCCACCAATAAAACTGAGTTACGCGGTGGTGTGATGGAAGGTGCGCCTTTGAGTAAAGAGCAAGTGGATGCCCTCGGAGACCTTCCCTCTAAGGAAGAACTGATGGCACGCATTGCTCGCGGAATCAATGCCAATACGACCAAAATTGCAACTGGCATCAAAGAAGTTCCCACGTCTCTGGCACGAGCACTCAGAGAAGTCTCAGAAAAAGACAACGAAGAAGCAGCGTAGATTGTTATTCATTCATCAATCATTCATTTTATTTAGGAGTACAAACCAATGTCTGCAAAAACTGATGAAATTCTCGAACAATTAAAAACTCTCTCCTTATTAGAAGCTTCAGAACTGGTTAAACAAATTGAAGAAGCTTTTGGTGTAGATGCGTCGGCGCCTGCAGGCGGCATGATGATGGCAGCTGCCCCCGGAGCTGCTGCTGCTGAGGAAGCGGCAGAAGAGAAAACTGAATTTGATGTGGTTCTCGAAGAAGTACCTTCTGACAAGAAAATTGCCATTCTCAAGATCGTTCGGACCATTACTGGCTTAGGCTTAAAAGAAGCAAAAGGCTTAGTGGAAGAAACCCCGAAAGCACTGAAAGAAGCTACGACCAAAGAAGATGCCGAAGAGATCAAGAAACAGTTAGAAGAAGCAGGTGCCAAAGTTACTGTTAAGTAGTAACTGTTATATAGCAGTTCTTGAACTCATGAAGTACACCATTTTAAGCTTTAGGGCTTCTTTGTACCTTTTCTTTTGTACCTCACCTGATTGGGAACTGCTATATGAGTAAAGGTGGGTCAAAAAAACCACCTTGCAACTCGATAATCTGGTTCTAGTATCGTTATTACTGAGGGGCATTACACTTTAAAGATTTTATTATTGGCTTCTATTTTGATTACTACCAAAATAGAAGCCAATAACTGAACCTACTAAACCAGTTTGAGTTGTAATTAACAGAGCAAAAATATCTTTAGTGTAGGTATATCTTTTATCTCTTTCCTCTAGATCATTTTGATTAATTGGAATAAACATCACACATAAAGTACATAAAAAAGTCACTAAGTAAGTTCCAACAAGTAACCAGATTAACCAGTTAGCTAAATTAGAACGTGTATCTTCTCTTTTGTGATCAAGTGATTTATCTAGTTTTACTTTTTCTTCACTTGTTGCATCACGTTCAAGATATTTTGCAACCTCTTCTTCTGTAAAATACTGACTTTTTTCTTCGCTTTCTAATTCTTCATCATGATTTACTTTTTTATTTATTGGGGGAAACTGAGCTTTTTTCTCCTTATTTCCAGTAACTTCTTCTGATTCTGACATAAAAATTAGTTAAACACAATTTTTAACTATTTGTTACCTTTGATTTATTAAGACCATTAATTAGGAATTAACCGAGCTATTCTACCTTGATTTTTTGCGTTTTTAAACCATTCTCGTAAAAGAACACGCTTTAATTTGTCATTAGGTTTTCTAATGTAAATTTCAGCTCCATTTTTTTCAGCTTGTAGAAGATAGTCAATAATATACTGACCATTTTCCTTTAGCAAATCTTCCTCTAAATCAAGAAATTTTAATTTATGCCCTGGTCTGAGAATAAAAAAATCAGAACCTGAACTACGAGAATGTAGTAGGTATGATACCAGAGCATAATACTTTTGATCTTGCTCGGAACTTAAACGATTATTAACTATTTTTTCTACCATCACCTAAACCTCCTATTTTCTAGCTTAGCTTGTGTAAGATAGTGAAAATCCTAATTATGTCTTGATAATTTTGACTAGCATTATATTTCATTATTTCCAATAATGGTTCTCGATTCACTATCTTAGTCAGTTCATAGGAAATTCTAAATGACTGACTATCCTATGCCACAAGTCTAGTGAGGCGCGATGGCTTTGCCGGTTCCTTTTCGGAATATCGCGCTCTCCTCCTGCAGAGAGAAGGAACTTAATTGAATAGTTAGTAACCTAAAGGTGTTGAACGGTAAAACAAAGCGTATATGGTCTTAGCCGCCGAAAGAACAACAACACTGGAAGCGTTACATACTCAATATGTGGAGGCAACTCAACAAAATTATCCTCATGCTTACGTCTTTTCTTTAGACGAAATTATGGCAAATATTGCTGAAAATGCTGAACCCAGTGATGATATCGACGCTTTAACGAAAAGCGTCTTAGAAGCGATGCTCTATACTGCTTCTAATACAGTGGGAGAAATGATCGAACGTGCTGAAGCCGACTTTATTCGTCGTTTTGAAAAAATGACCCCCGAACAACAACAGGTTTGCACTCAGTATCGATTAAAATTTAGCTAACCCAACACCATGCTCGCCCTGCGGGCAGACACCAAAGACTCTTCACCTTACCTCATCATGAAATTTTACTGGAGACTCTCTCAGGGTGGTCTCAAAATTGTAAGAGTACTGCTGTTTACAAAATTTTCCACCGCATAATAAAAGCATTGTGTTGTTATCGGTAAGAAAACACCAGTTACTTTGACCTTTAGAGATCGCGCGTTTCAGGTAAAATTTAAGCTGGTTCTTTCAGTTCAGTAAGGATGGGTTGGCTGGCAATGTTTCAGGATGATTTAACGGCGATCTTATTATTTTCCTGTCGCGATCGCATGGGATTAGTCTCTCGTCTCTCCAACTTCATTTTTGAACGAGGGGGGAATATCCTTGACTTAGACCAGCATGTTGATGCGAACGAAGGCATATTTTCAGCACGAATCGCTTGGGGGATGCAAAACTTTATGATTCCTCCCTCTGAGTTAAAAGCTGCTTTTATCCCACTGGCTAAAGAATTTGACGCGACTTGGAACATCCACTTTTCACAAGAAAAGACAAGACTGGCGATTTTTGTTTCTAATTCCGACCATTGTCTGCAAGAAATTCTGTGGCGTCATCGCCTCGGAGAATTTGCAGTTGAGATTCCCCTAATTATCTCAAATCATCCTGATTTAAAGCCCCTCGCCGAACATTATGGTATTCCTTACTATGTTCTCCCAATTACCCGCGACAATAAAGAAGCACAAGAGAAAAAGCAACTGGAACTATTAACCGAATACAAAATTGATACGGTCATTCTGGCACGTTATATGCAGGTTTTGACGCTCCAAATGATTGATGCCTATCCCAATCAAATTATTAATATTCATCACTCCTTTTTACCGGCTTTTATCGGTCGTAGTCCTTATAGGCAGGCTTATATCCGAGGGGTTAAGATTATCGGCGCGACTAGTCACTACGTCACTCCTGAACTGGATGAAGGTCCGATTATTGAGCAAGATATTATCCGCATTTCTCACCGTGATTCTCTTCAAGATTTAGTACGCAAAGGAAGAGATTTAGAGCGTTTAGTTTTAGCTCGCGCGATCCAATACCACACGGAAAATCGGGTTTTGGTTAAGGGCAGAAAAACCATTATTTTTAAGTAGAAACTGATTCAGCATTTTGTCTAAACCCTTTTCTGTTACTTTCCAAATCAAAAGATTATCCAGAGCTATGATTATTCTCCTAGCTAACTTTTGTCAGTCAATCAGCATCAGCCCTGACTACTCAGCAAATAAATTTAACGGTAAATGACCATAAACTCCTGCAATCAAATCATCTTCGGCTTGGCAAGAGACTAAAACGCCACGATATTCTCCTGTATAATTATCTTGATAAAATCCCATTTGCTTCGTACTAAATTTAATATAAACAGGAGTATTCACAGCCAAAACCTGCTCAAAATTAATCCGATTAATATCATATCCTAAAGCGCTGAGATAGCTTTTCAGTGCTTTAATCGCTTGCTCAGTATTATCGGCACAGATTCCTAAATTTTCCCACTCTGATTCCTGCACAATTTGTTGAATGGCCGTTTGTAATTCTTCTTTTTCTTGTTCCGTTTTAACTGATTTTTGTTCGGTACAACTGTATTGATCTAATAGTTTTCTAGCTTGCGTCAGTTCCATATCTAATTTCAATTATTAATTCTCAATATCTTGACCATTAATTGGTAAATAATCATTAAATCTTTGTTGATCGTAATAGTAAACAGTGCGAATTGGATAGGGAATATTAATATCCGCTTCATCGAACACGCGTTTAATTGCAATAATGGCTTTAGTTTGAACACGACGCACAATATTTTGTTGAGGAATGGTCCAGTATCTCACTACAAAGTCGATGGAACTATCGCCAAAGCTGACTAAATCAATTTCTGGCTGCGGTTGTTCTAACACCCCTTCCACTGCTTGAATGGTCTCTCTCAGGAGTTGAGCGGCCATTGGTAAGGGGGTATTATAGTCCACACCAACGCCTAAATCAGTGCGTCGATAGTCATAAGCGGTGCGAACCTGGATTTCGTTGGTAAAAACAGTTGCATTGGGAACAATCACTTCTTCTCCTTGATAGGTCCGAATGCGCGTGGTACGGATATCAATATGTTCAACGGTTCCCTCGTATCCGGCAACAATGATTTGATCGCCGATGCGAAAAGGTTCTTGCAATAAGAGTAAAATTCCCGCGAGAAAGTTTTTGAAAATATCTTGGAAGGCAAACCCAACCGCAACTGATCCTAGCCCCAGGGCAGCGATAATATCACCCAGACTTAATCCGGGAAACGCCACAACGCCAGCGAGTAAAACCCCTAGGGTTAAAGTTAAAATATAGCTGGTTTTTTCCAGTAACAGTTGTAGGGAGGCACTCGGAAGTGCTTTCTTGCCCACTTTACGCGCAACTTTATGAGTAACTTTTGCCGCATAACGGGCTAAGAAGAGGATAATAATTCCTGCAATCAGTCCGGGTAAAGCACGAATCAAACTGCCGACAATATCTTGCAGGCTGGTGATAATGGTATCTAAAATCCCACTCATTGATGATTTAGGGCTGTAGTAACGACTTTAGTTAGGATAATACGTTTTGGTCCATGGAAACATCGCAATCGATTTCTTCTGCCAGTGCCATTGCGCTGCAAAAAGAATTATCCCCGCAAGTCATCACCGATGACCAATTTCCGCAACCGATTCGCTACATCGCGGGTGTTGATGTGGGATTTAAGGATCGCTACCGCATTACACAAGCAGCTGTTGGGGTGTTGAGTTTTCCCACGTTAGAAAAAGTAGAATCCGCGATCGCGATTGGCACTGACGGATTTGCTCTCCTTGATGCGATCTATTTCGTCGTCTGGAAGCAGTAGATATTCTGCGTCAAGTTTGGTTACAGCAGGATTACCCGTCAAGCGAAGGAAAAGTGCAACTGCGAACCGAAAAAGATGGACCTCCTCATGCCAACAGGATTTTCTCCCTTTTCATGATTCAGGAAGATGATGAAGCTCTGGCCAAGGCTCGTGAGAGACAAAAGACGGCAGAATTTAAGAAGGAGTACTCCTTAATTAGCGACAGCCTAAACTGTCTCGAGTCGCAACGCCCGTTGTCGAATTAACGCCTTCTGCTCTTTGACACAATAATTTAATTTGGTAACGATTGATAATGGCATCAGTAAAATCCGCACCTGTAATTTTTGTGTCTTCAAAACTACTGCGAGTCATGACTGTTCCAATTAACACCGCATTAGTTAAATCGGCACCATCTAACACCACTCGATCCATTAAAGCACCACTTAAATTCGTATTAGATAAATCAGCATTAGTTAAGGTTCCTTTAGTAAACATTGCATTTTCCAAGTTAGAGCCACTAAAGTTGGTTCGACGCATTTGCGCAGCAGCAAAAACAGCCCCGACTAAATCTTTATGAGAAAAATCTCTTTCTGAAACCACAGTATGGGTATAATTAACGCTGTTATCTTGCGCCATTGCTGGTTTGGCATCCAGTAATATCCAAATTCCCGCTAAGAGGATCGCAATTGCCAGATAAAGAATTCGCTTGAGCATTTTTTGGACCATAATCTCTTCAATAATCAACGACGGCTTATTCCCCATCAATAACTATTTTTTCCTGTATTGTTTTGTTTTGATCATTTTCACTCTCTAACTTAATATTATCTCTTAAGATTAATGGAGACTCAATACAGCAGCATCATCAACCAATGGAAACTTCAATGATTCCTGTAATTCTTGCAGGCGGTAAAGGAGAACGCTTTTGGCCAGTTAGCCGCCGAGAACGTCCAAAACAATTTTTATCCCTTGATGGCAGTGGTCAGACTCTTTTGCAAGCAACAGCCAACCGACTGTTCCCGCTAACATCCGGATGGGAAAAAGTATGGGTGATTACATCGGAAATGTTAGCTTCAGGGGTACAAGAACAACTGCCAAATCTTCCCGCAGAAAATTGCCTAGTCGAACCGCAAGGTCGAGATACAGCGCCGGCTGTGGCGTGGGCAACCTTAGAAATAGCCCAACGGTACGGAGAAGATACAGTGATTGGTTTTTTCCCTGCGGATCATTGGGTGGGAGATCCGGCTAAGTTTCAACAGACGATCGCAGCAGGCGTGGAATTAGCCAAGGCAGAAAAAGTAATTGTGACCCTCGGGATGCAACCCAGCTATCCTGCCACGGGTTATGGTTATATCGAACAGGGGAAAAAGCTTGGTGAGTATCAAGGGTTATCCGCCTATAGTGTCACTCGCTTTACGGAAAAGCCTAATTATGAAACAGCGGAGTCTTTTATTGCGACCCAACGTTTTAGCTGGAATAGTGGGATGTTTATTTTTCGCGCTGGGGTGGTTTTACAAGAGTTAGCGCAAGAAGCACCGGAGATTCTGACGCCCTTACAGGAAAAGGGAAAAGCTGCTTATGCCAATCTCCCGAAAAATAGTATTGACTATGCCTTAATGGAAAAAACGCAACTGGCGTGTGTTCTCCCGAGTGAATTTAATTGGGATGACTTAGGAGATTGGAATGCACTCGAACGGTTGTTTCAAGGGGATCGGGAAAATGTTGAGATGGGAACGCATGTGGGGTTAGACACTAAAGGAACAATTGTTTATAGTAGCGATCCCGAAGAAGTAATTGTCACCTTAGGCTTAGAAGACGTAGTGATTGTGCGCGATCGCGGCGTGACCTTGGTCGTGAAAAAAGATCGCACTCAAGATATCAAAAAACTTCTGAAACAACTCCAAGCAGACAATCGTTTCGACAAGCTGTTATAGGAATTTCAATGATTTCCTGCTTTCTAGTCGAACTGAACAGGATCTTCAAGTCATCATGCTCTCTAAGCAAGGCGGGAATGCCGACATGATGACCAATTAATAATCAGCCACTGTTGGTTGTCTCAACTTGGATCTCGGTTACGACAACGGCACTTTCAACACACTTGCTTCCTTTTTTCATGGGGGACTAACTCACATTTATTTCAGAACGGCAGTTGTGATATAAAATAGTCTCGATTCCAACTGTGTTCTAGGCGCGAAAAGAATATGCCCCGTCGTACCGATCTAAAAAAAATTCTAGTCCTGGGTGCTGGTCCCATTGTTATCGGACAAGCCTGCGAATTTGACTATTCCGGGACGCAAGCCTGTAAAGCCCTACGCGAAGAAGGGTATGATGTGGTGTTGGTCAACTCAAACCCCGCAACGATTATGACTGACCCGGAGACGACGGAACGCACTTATATTGAACCCCTCACTCCAGAAATTGTCGAGAAAATTATTGCCAAAGAACGTCCGGATGCACTGCTTCCAACAATGGGGGGACAAACAGCATTGAATGTTGCGGTGGATTTGGCCAATGCTGGGGTTTTAGAAGCCTATAATGTAGATTTAATTGGTGCGAAACTGCCCGCGATTGAAATGGCAGAAGATCGCTTGCTGTTTAAAGAGGCGATGGCACGAATTGATATTCCCGTTTGTCCGTCGGGAATTGCCAGTAGTATTGAGCAAGCAAAGGTCATCGCGCAACAAGAAATTGGCAGTTATCCTATTATTATTCGTCCTGCTTATACCCTTGGGGGAAGTGGCGGGGGAATTGCTTATAATCAAGAAGAGTTTGAAGAAAAAGCCCAACTGGGGCTCGATGCCAGTCCCGTTTCCCAAATTCTCATTGAACGGTCTTTATTGGGTTGGAAAGAGTACGAGTTAGAAGTGATGCGCGATTTAGCGGATAATGTCGTAATTATCTGCTCGATCGAGAACCTGGATCCGATGGGTGTTCATACCGGCGACTCGATTACGGTTGCACCGGCGCAAACCTTGACGGATAAAGAATATCAACGGCTGCGGGATTATTCTAAGAAAATTATTCGTGAAATTGGCGTGGAAACTGGTGGATCCAATATTCAGTTTGCGGTGAATCCTGATGATGGGGAAGTCGTCGTGATTGAAATGAATCCCCGCGTTTCGCGATCCTCGGCGTTAGCCTCCAAAGCCACCGGATTTCCGATCGCGAAGTTTGCAGCAAAATTAGCTGTGGGCTATACCCTTGATGAAATTCCGAATGATATCACCAAGCAAACCCCCGCTTCCTTTGAACCGACCATTGATTATGTGGTGACTAAGATTCCCCGGTTTACCTTTGAGAAATTCCCCGGTTCTACCCCGAATTTAACCACGCAAATGAAGTCGGTGGGAGAGGCAATGGCAATCGGACGCACCTTCTGTGAATCCTTCCAAAAGGCGCTGCGATCGCTGGAAACAGGACGTATGGGGTGGGGATGCGATCAAAAAGAAATCCTACCCTCTCTGACACAGGTTCGTGCTAACTTACGCACCGCAACCCCAGAGCGCGTTTTTGCGGTTCGTCATGGGTTCCACTTAGGAATGACGGTAGAAGAGATTTATCGGTTAACCGGAATTGATCGCTGGTTTTTAAGCAATTTAGAACGAATGATTGCTAGTGAGAAGTTCCTGAAAGCAACGCCGTTAGATCAAATCACCGCCGAACAAATGCGGGAAATTAAACAGTTAGGCTTCAGTGACCCGCAAATTGCCTTTGCCACAAAAACCACAGAAGGAGAGGTTGCCGAAAAACGGCGGGAACTGAATGTTTTCCCTGTTTATAAAATGGTGGATACCTGTGCTGCAGAATTTGAAGCCTTTACCCCCTATTACTATTCCACCTATGAAGTGGGCGAATCGGAAGTCATTCCCTCTGAGAAGCCGAAAGTGATGATTTTAGGGGGAGGACCGAACCGCATTGGACAAGGGATTGAATTTGACTATTGTTGCTGTCATGCGTCTTTCTCACTGGGCGATGCAGGTTATGAGACGATTATGGTCAACTCTAACCCCGAAACCGTTTCTACCGATTATGACACCAGCGATCGGCTTTATTTTGAACCCCTCACGCGAGAAGATGTCTTTAATATTATTGCCGTAGAACGTCCACGGGGAATTATTATTCAATTTGGCGGACAAACGCCCTTAAAACTTGCCGTTTCTCTGGAAGAATATCTCCATCGCCATCAAGACACGATTCCTACCAAAATCTGGGGAACCTCTCCCGATTCCATTGATATTGCCGAAGATCGAGAACGGTTTGAACAAATTTTACGCCAGTTAGTGATTGATCAACCGCCCAATGGACTGGCGCGGAGTTATGATGAAGCCTTGGTGATTGCGGGGAATATTGGCTATCCCGTGGTTGTGCGTCCATCTTATGTTCTCGGGGGTCGCGCCATGGAAATTGTCTATTCTGATGAAGAATTAGAACATTACATGAATTTTGCAGTGCAGGTGGAACCGGAACATCCGATTCTGATTGATAAATTTTTAGAGAACGCAATTGAAGTTGATGTGGACGCGATCGCGGATCAAGAAGGGAATGTGGTCATTGGTGGCATTATGGAACACATTGAACAAGCTGGGATTCACTCTGGCGATTCCGCCTGTTCTCTCCCTTACGTCTCTCTCACCGATACCGTTCTCGCCACCATCCGCAAGGCAACTGCCCAACTGGCAACTGCGCTGAAAGTGGTGGGCTTGATGAACATTCAATTTGCAGTCCAAGGCGAAACGGTTTACATCCTAGAAGCCAACCCTCGCGCCTCTCGCACCGTTCCCTTTGTCTCCAAAGCAACAGGCTTTCCGCTAGCAAAAATTGCCTCTTTGATCATGTCCGGCAAAACCTTAGCCCAACTCAACTTCACCGAAGAACCGCGCCCTGACCATATCGCCGTCAAAGAAGCGGTGTTTCCCTTTGATAAATTCCCCGGTACCGATGTCATTTTAGGTCCCGAAATGCGTTCCACTGGGGAAGTGATGGGAATTGACTATGAGTTTGGAAAAGCCTTTGCCAAAGCCGAACTTGCAGCGGGTCAACGCTTACCTCTCTCGGGAACTGTTTTTGTCTCTACCAATAACCGCGATAAACCATCCGTCATTCCCGTCGTGAAAGATTTTATTGAACTGGGGTTTAATATTATTGCCACGGAAGGCACGAAAGCAGCTTTAGAAGCGGAAGGATTAGAGGTGGAACTCATTTTGAAACTCCACCAAGGTCGTCCTCACGTCTTGGATGCCATTAAAAACCGGAATATCCAACTGATTATCAATACCCCCACTGGACAAGAAGCGCAGACGGATGGTCAACTCATCCGGCGCACCGCATTAGCCTACAAAATTCCAGTGGTCACAACAATCGCGGGTGCAAGAGCAAATGTTGCTGCCATTCGGGCACTCCAATCGGGATCATTAGAGGTGAAGGCGTTACAAGAGTATATTCAAGCCGGGTGAAGATCAGCTGCGATCGCGCTTTAGCACTTTTATTATTATCTTGCTTCCGGTATTTCTGTTCTCCGCGCACGCTGTCGTTTTTTATTGCTCATTCTCAATTGTTCAGGTCAAAGTAAACATGTTAGATCAAGAGGGAATAAAAAACTATGTGACATTATATGGAGAGATTCTAAATCGACATCAAATCACTGCTTCTGATGACGATCTGAATAAAATTTATAACTTAATATTGCTAATCTTTAAACTTGATGATTTGTATGATTCTGCCAATGACGTACCTGATCAAGTTGAGTTAAATAAAATCAGAAAAGAGATGATTGCACTAATGCCTGATTGTCATCCGATTGCTATGAATGCAATTCAACTTGTGTTCACTGCAATGCATGATGAAGCTCATTCGGATTTAAGTCAATCTCTCAATTATTACTTAAATATTTGTGGCAAAAGTATCGGTGCTCAGCTTGTTTCTAGCTATTTAGCCAGTAAAGAAGGGATTGATTGGAAGATTTGGTTTTCAAATCTGATGGTTGAATTTAATAATGAAATCAATGATATTATTAGACTGGCTAATGATTATTTAGATATAACAGTTGATGTTAAAAGAATGTCGGAAGAGGTATCTCAAATCAAAGCCAAACATTTTTTCTCCAGTAAATTAGAATTCAAAAACTATTTATGCTATAGATATTTCTATCATAAAATTCGCTATTACCTTTATTTAGCTCGTTTTAAATATTTAAACCTTGCTTCGCAGTGGAGAGATTATTTAGTGGCTATCAACTGTGCAGAATCAGTACTTGATTTTGCGGTCAAAACTTATATTACTGACAAAAAATCAGGTCGAGAACCAGAGCATTAGCAATATGATTAGGGTCTGTTGAAAAAGTCACTTGGCGGGTTGAAGGGAGTGAATCGGGAATCGGGAATCAAAGATTCTCCTTCATTTCAAAACTGACAGACTACTAGGGTGGCGCGCTGACAACTCGGAAGCCAAATCAATAGCAGCTTTCAAACTCTGACAACTTGCCACTCCTTTTCCGGCAATGTCAAAAGCAGTACCATGATCAGGAGAAGTGCGAATAAACGGTAAGCCAATCGTCGTATTAATGGCTTCGTCAAATGCCATTAACTTGACTGGAATTAAACCTTGGTCATGATAAAGGGCAAGATAAGCATCCGCAGCACTCACACTTCCATCTTGAAACCAGGCATATCCGGGCTTGACCCACAAGGTATCAGGAGGAACCAATCCCACTAATTCCACATCCGGATCGGTCTCACGGGCTTGTTCCAGCCAGAGGGATAACCACTCTTGTTCCTCTGTTCCCAATTGTCCAGCTTCTCCACTGTGGGGATTTAAACCCGCGATCGCGATTTGCGGTTGGGCAATGCTGAAGTCTTGTTTGAGCGTCCGAATCAATAGGTCGAGCTTTTGCGTCATCAACGCTGGCGTTAAGGTCTGGGGAACTGCCTGCAGGGGAATATGAGTCGTTGCCAGAAGGGTGCGTAACGTCCAACCGGTATGGGGAGATTGCGCCACAAATAACATGCCAAACTGTTCGACGTTTGCGGCTTGCGCCAATACTTCCGTTTGTCCCGGATAATAATGTCCGGCTAACTTCCAAGCAGATTTCGCGATTGGGGAGGTAACAATGCCATCAAAGTTTCCCTTGAGTGTTTCTTGAATCGCCGTATTGAGGTAAGCAAAACTGGCTGCGCCACTGGCAGCATTCCCTAAACCCAATTCAATTTGTTCGATTGTGTTACGAGACAGAGGAACGTCTAACAGGTCAATTTCATCAACAGACGCTAAATCTTCCTGATGGCGTAGTTGCTGGGCTGTTCTTTCCAGCAGCGATCGCGTCCCCACTACTGTGATCTGACATCGTTCGGTCAAAGCCCGATCAGCCAGGGCTTTTAAAACAATTTCCGGTCCAATCCCTGCCGGATCTCCCAACGTGAGAGCTAAACGAGGATACGCTTCACGCTTCATCATGTCTTCCCTCATGCACAAGGACGAAGTTTAAAGTTTACAACGACCGCTGTTATGTTGTCATGACCCTGTTGAATCTTGGCAAAATGAATGAGATCTAACAGGCCTTGTTCTAAATTTACCTTTGATTGCAATAAAGGCATCAAACAATTCTTCCCTTGTTCTTCTAAGAAATCTCCATCTGATAGACCATCACTACATAAAATTAATAAACTATCTTCCTGGACTTCTAAAAATTGGATATCAGGTTCCACCTTGCTATTCTTGCGGGGTCCTAAGGCTTGGGTCAATTGATACGCATTAGTCAGATTATAAGCATCTTCTGGGGCAACTCCCTTTGCAATCTCCTCTTGACCTACCTCATGATCCACTGTTAACTGTAAAAGATGGCCATAGCGATTCATTTGATAAGCGCGAGAATCTCCTACGTGCGCAATAACTAGCTGCGTATCTTGAACAAGCGCCATGACTAACGTTGTTCCCATACGCCCTGATCCTGACCGCGCTTTTTCCTGGTTCACTTCATAAATTTTCTCATTTGCTAATAAAATCCCTTCCCGAATCGTCTCTTCATTAGGAAGTTCATCCTGCCAATGCTTTTCAAAATAGCGTTGGAGGATTTCCACTGCCATGGTACTTGCCACCTCTCCTGCCGAATGTCCTCCCATCCCATCGCAGACAACATATAATCCTCTAACTTGTGTTGTTGCCCCTTGCGGTGACTCTTCCTTACGAATTTGTGTATAAATCCCATAATAATCTTCATTATGGCGACGACGACCAATGTCAGTGCCCCCAGCTTGATCTAACCGGTCTAGTTGCATGGCAAGAGCCAATGTGGGAATCTCTTCCGCATCTGTCATTAAATCGCCTAAAGCTAATTTAGCATCTTTTTCAAAACTATCTTCATTGGGGGGGGATTGATTATAATTTTCGGTTGAGCTCATTGTTAGTTACACGATTCTGAATGTAAAACGATTGAGTGATGTCAGATGCCGAATATCAAGCAGTTTTCTGTAAGTGAGGATAGCATAGTAGATCAAGGGATTGACACGGGACAGTTAATGAGTAAATATTTCTTGTTAACTCTCCTTATGAATCGCTAGAATCTTAATAAAGAGAACCAAATTATTAGTGAAGTTTCAGGCACTCGACAGTTATCTCCTCTGATTCTCAGAACGAATGTGTTGCTAAGTTACAAATCATTAACGACACAGACTAGGGGATAGCTTTCTGTTACTTTAACTATTGTCTACTCTTAGCTTTTACTCTCCTCTCCCTCTAATTTGACACATTTTTAAAACCTTGAAATTTAAATCTCTCATAAATAGTTTATGACGTATAAAATTTTAGTAATTGATGACAAAGATTTCATCCGACAAAAAATTGTTGAACTGCTTACCAATGAACAGTTTGAAGTTATACAAGCAGTTAATGGTAAGCAAGGAGTGCAATTAGCAATCCGAGAACAACCTCACCTCATTATTTGTGATATTGTAATGCCTGACTTAAGGGGTGATCAAGTCTTAGAAAAATTAAGACAAATCTCGGAAACCAGTTCAATTCCTTTTATTTTTTTAACTGCTCGATCCAATCACTCATCGCGTTGGCAAGCGGGAAAGCTCGGTCTCGATGATTATTTGGTTAAACCTTTTACAAAAGAGGAGCTGATCAGAGCTGTTCGTAGCCGTTTGCAGAAGCAGACCTTTTTTCTGGCTCAACTCAATTCCTGTTATGAACAAGTGAAGCAATTAAAACATAAAAATCAACAGATAGAAAACCGAAAAGAAGTGGAAGAAGAAATCATTAGCAATTTTGTTGAAGATTTGCGAGGAAACTTTAGCAAGCTTAACTTAGCTGTTCAGTTACTCAAAAAAGAAGCGAGTCCCGAGAAGCGAGCTCGTTATATTGCTATTTTAGAACAGGAACTGGCTTCAGAGCTCCAGCTTTTAAATAAGGTTTCTCATCTCCAAACTCTCATGAAGTCTGAAGATTTCAGTTTCCTTGAACAATATAAATTCCTAGACAACAGTAATGAAAATGAGGCTGAACAGACTTCACCTGGTGCTACGATTCAGCAAGAATATTAGCACCTCAAAGAGGAAATTTCCTCACGGGGTGACAACCCGGGTCTGATTGAGACTGGGGTTAGGTTTTCGGGAACAAGACGTCGACATCTCGATGCCGAAAAACCGCTGCATTGGCTTTTGGGATTAGGTCGAACCGGATTTGTTAGGTCAGAAGCCAGTCACGATGAAGAAATTTCCCCATCACCTAAACCCGTTAGGTCATAGGGTGTTAGCCCGCGCTGCTAGGAAGACCAAGCCGAAGGCATTACTTTGCGACCTAACTTTTAAGTTCTAATTCTGAGGTGATGTTGGGCCGATAGCCCCTTTGATAAGCAAAATAACTGAGTTGAGTACGATTCTTAAGGTTTAACTTACTCAGAATATTGCTGAGATGAGTTTGAACCGTCCGGGGACTAATATATAGACGCTGGCTGATTTCTTTGTTCGTAAATCCTTGAATGACTTTCCAGAAGACCCGTTCTTCGGCAGAGGTGAGGAAAAGGAGATCGTCTGTCGGTACAAGATCAGGAGAGTCAAGGTTTGTGGCTTCAGCTTTCTCACTTAAGTTTATGTCGGTTTGCTGAGTTTGTAAAAGCCTTACTATTTCAGCATTAACACGGTCCGCTCTTTCAAGATGCAGTTGAATTCTTAAATTCAGTTCTTCGAGCTTGACGGGTTTAGTAATATAATCGTCAGCCCTAAGGGCTTGCGCTTTTTCTAGATCTTGAAGCTGACTTTTAGCGGTTAAGAAAATAAAGGGTACGAGTTGACCGTCGGCGCGCGATCGCACTTGACGACAGAAGCTAAACCCATCCATCCCTGGCATAGCCACATCGGATAGAATGAGATGCGGTTGGAAACTCTCGTATTTACTTAAACCTTCTTGTCCTGATCGGGCTTCTTGAACGAAATAGTGACGTTGGATGAAATCAACGGTTAATGCTTGTCGAAACACTAGATCGTTATCGACAACAAGTATCTTTTTCATGGTTTGATCTTAGATTATTGTGATATAAATCATTATAGTATTATTATACAGATCATACAAACTAAAAAAGAATCTCACTAACTTCCTTTATGAACTATGGCAGACATGACAGCGCGATCTCAAGGAGTGAGAAGCCGAGTCGGATTCAGATTGGGGTTAGGTTTTCCGGATTCGGGGTTCGGGCGTGGGGTTAATTGGTAACTAATCACTGTTCAAACCAAGCATCAATCCCAAACCCCAGTGCCCGCTTTGGCTTCAGTTCTCTCGCCAGTCGAAACACAGCTTCTCTTGCCACAGTCGTTTCCATGACCGAAGAAAATACCAGATCCAGTGAATACTGTTGACATAAGTCTCGCAGTAAACGCGGCGATCCCGCGATCGCGCACTTGAGCACAAAAATACCGCGCCATCCTCTTTCATAGCAAGCTTGCAACTGTCGCAACGTTCCCACTGATTCATCTAAGGCAATCGGGGTTTTAAAGGTTGCTGCAAGTTCCTGCATCTGCTCAAACTGATGGGGCGGAAGGGGTTGTTCGATAAATTCCACTTTCCCCGATACATCCGCCTTTTGCAACCACTGTTGCGTTTCTTGCAGCGTTAACCCGCCATTAGCATCAAGCCGTAATTGCATTTGATCCGGAAGAGCCTGGGTTAACTGTTCAAACCAAGCCAACTCTTCTGCTAAAGAGAAAACGCCAATTTTCCATTTGAACGTCTGTTGTCCCTGTTGCCAAGGGGATTGCCAGGCTTGTAATCCCTCTTCTCCCGCCGGTAAGAGAGTACTTAAGGATAACTCTTTTTCTGGCGTTTCTTCAGGGAAAAAATTTTCTAAAGCCGACTCAAAAGCAAACTGACAAGCAGGCAATTTTTCAGGAATCTCCCTGATTTCTGTTGCTGTAATCCCTTGGGAATATTGAGAACAAAAAGCAAGTGCTTGGTCTAAAGTTTCGGAACCAAAACGAGGAAGTGGGGCAATTTCACCATAACTGATCTGTCCTTCTGGATCTTGCAAAGCAATCATAATTCCTTCGCGAATTTTCCATTCTCCAGAACTGGTTTTCAAAGGACGGTAAAACGGTCGTTTATAGGCGGTAAATAATAATTGATAATTAATAACTAATAATTGATAATTAAATGTATTGTTCATTTTAACCGGTTACTCAGAGGAAAACGCCATGTATAACCCAGATAGTGCCATTGAAGCCATCCAAGCCCGAGAAATCCTAGATTCACGAGGAAGACCGACTGTGGAAGCACAGGTGCAGTTAACCAGTGGTGCGATGGGGTTAGCACAAGTACCCAGCGGCGCGTCCACGGGTAGCTTTGAAGCCCACGAATTGCGAGATGGCGATCAACGCTATGGCGGAAAAGGGGTTCTTAAAGCAGTAGAGAACATTCAAGATAAACTGGCACCTGCTTTGATGGACTTAGATGCCCTGGATCAGGTCTTAATTGATCAAACGATGCGTGACCAAGATGGGTCGGAAAATAAGTCCAATCTTGGCGCAAATGCGATTTTAGCCGTGTCTCTGGCAACCGCCAAAGCAGCAGCCGATCATTTAATGCTTCCCCTCTATCGCTACTTAGGGGGACCAATGGCAAATGTCCTCCCCGTTCCCTTTATGAATGTCATTAATGGCGGTGAACACGCATCCAATAATGTGGATTTTCAGGAATTTATGATTGTGCCCATTGGTGCGCCCACATTTGGTGAAGCCTTGCGTTGGGGGGCAGAAATTTTTAGTGCGTTGAGTAAAGTGTTAGATTCCAAAGGTTTACTAACTGGGGTTGGTGACGAAGGCGGATTTGCGCCCAATTTAGATTCCAATCGTGCTGCACTGGAAATTCTCATGGTTGCCATTGAAAAAGCAGGCTATCAACCCGGCAAACAAATTGGTTTGGCCTTAGATGTAGCAGCCAGTGAATTTTATCAAGATGGCAAGTATATCTATGAAGGAAGTGAACATTCGCCAGCAGAATTAATTAATTATCTCAATGATTTAGCGAGCGATTATCCGATTATTTCCATTGAAGATGGGTTATATGAAGATGACTGGGATAATTGGCGAATCCTTACAGAAAAACTGGGATTACGGACGCAATTAGTCGGCGACGACCTCTTTGTCACTAATCCGATCCGTCTGCAAAAAGGAATTGAAACCGATTCTGGAAACGCAATTTTAATTAAGCTCAACCAAATTGGGACCCTTAGCGAAACCCTAGAAACAATTGATCTCGCCCATCGTCATCAGTATAGCTGTATGATTAGTCATCGTTCAGGAGAAACCGAAGATACCACCATTGCTGACTTAGCAGTGGCAACCCGCGCCGGACAAATCAAAACCGGTTCCCTCTCTCGTAGCGAACGCATTGCCAAGTATAACCAGTTACTACGGATTGAACAAGAACTCGGCGATCGCGCTGTTTATGCCCCCACTGCTGGCTGGGGTCCTCGTTTCGGACGCGATTAACCCCCTCTCAATTAGCTTGATTCCCCCACTTGGGGGAACTTTCGTTTTGAGGGATTAACCAATGACTAATGACCAATGACGCTTTTTTTACCCTTGCCTTAGCTAATGCCTTCTCCGTCGATGTTAATGAATTACCCCTATCGATGATTCTGTCTTGGTACGAACAAAAAGCCGTTGCCATTTTGTTGACCTTACTCTATCTTGGCATTAAAGATATTCGCTTGGGTTCCACCTTACCGGCTTTTATTTCCCAGAATGTTTTTCAACTTTTATCCCAACAGTACAACTTGAAAAAAATCTCGACGCCTGAACAAGATTTAGCCGCTTGTTTGCAACACTAGGCTTGGTTGATTGTAGTTGCTAATTTTCCGAGTGAATTTAACGTTTAAAGTATTCAACCAGATAATCTAACAAACAATGGAGGATAAAAGAATTATCCTCCGCTGTCATCAAAACTGATAAATACTGTTCAGTGAAACTTTCTTGTGAAGTTTATTCTCTTAAACTTTCTTAAAAAGAAGTAATATAATTTTAAGTAAATTTTTATTGCTTTTATAAAGTAAAAAAATAACTTTAGATATACTGAATTTATATCAGTAAAAGCCGATTTCTGATTGCCTCTACCAAGCTTAGTGGATGTAAATCTTGTAATTTAAAACCTCTTAAATTCCTGTCAGTTTATAAATCCAGGCTTCATTGTCGTGGCATTTTATCAAATTTCCCCAAAATTTAGTAAAAGAGATAATTTCAGCTAGAGAGTAATTTAAATTTTAAGCTGAGAGCGTTACCAAAAGATATGCCAATTAAGCCATCCAATAATTTACTTATACAAAGTGAAGTGATTATAAAACTTTGCAAAGCAAACACGATTGTAACGTAAAAATCTTATTTTTCACTTGATTGACATGGAGATTAAAAATGCCAAACAAAATGTATGTTGCAAGAGCGCCTATTAATGGAGGACAGCTAGTTTCTCCTTACATAAAAGATGAGTCTGCAGTTATTAATCCTGCCGAAGATATTACTGTATCAATCACAACCGTATCTCAGCAACTTTACACAAAGTATGCTGAACATTACAAAGCTGGTGAATATGATAACGATTACTTTATACTTTTGAGTACAATCGGGATAGGAAACCAAGATGAACCAACACTTAAGGTACACGAAATACAACATATCGACACAATAGATCGTGATATCACAGACCTATGGGCTGATACTGTACTTGCTATCGAGGATTTTGGAAAAGATGATAGTACAAAGAGAATATACTTGTCATTTCACACCTTTTGTCAAAACTTAGGAGGGTCAAGTTTTGATAAACTGAAAAACTCTTTCTCGAAAATTATCGGTCTAACCGGTTCAATTTTTCCAGGGCTTGCCCCCTGGACATCTATTGGTAGAGTTGTCGTTGATGGAGTTAATAACATTCTCCATAAATTGATCAACATTAAAGGAGAAACAAAATCTGTAACATTTTCATTTTATCCATTCGATTCTGATGCTACAGGCGATGCCCCTTTACAAACTGGCTCTTTTGTTATGTTTTTTGAAGAAACTGAAATTGATAACCTGCGTTTAGAAAACAACGGAATTGTGTATTCGACAACGGGCAAAGATGTCAATCCATATATAGTTGTCAATGTTAAAAATAAATTAGTCCTTTCACCAGAGCAACTCAAGACAAGTGCTGCTGTTGAAATATTAGACAAATATAATTCTGGCTATGGCTATCCTTTGCCAAAAGAAAGAGAACCTGCACTTAAATATTTGGATGCACTTTTAGAATTTGGCAATTCCTACAAATTGGCACAGTACACTGACAGGTATTTTCAACTCAAGCGCAAAGGTGCACAACGTACTGATGCAGAAAACAAGCGATTTAATAAGTTGAGTCAAATCTTGAAGACTGAGTATAAAGACTGGGATTCTGAGCCTAATCTTTAAGAGAGTGCTTATAAAAAGAAAATATTGAATGCTAGCAGACATTACCCTAAAAGAATTTCTGTTGTGGTTACTGAGAAAACGCAAACGGTTTCGTGTCGTTGGCAACTCAATGTTGCCGTTGCTGAAACCAGGAGAAGAAGTGTTAATTGACCCGGCAATCAATCAAACTCAACAACCGCAAATTGGGGATCTGGTAGTTGCTCAACACCCGAGGGAAGACAATCTGCAACTGATCAAGCGGGTGCGTTTTATTTCCGAAGAAGGACATTTTTTCCTGCTCGGAGATAATCTGGAAGAAAGCACTGATAGCAGAAATTTTGGCAGTGTTGGGTTAGAACAAATTGTGGGGCGTGTGACCTGTCGCTTTGGTTAACCCCCCAGTTCTCCTTGTAAAAAATCAATAAACTGCCTCGCACTGCGTCCAGAACGACCATTATGACGAGTTGCCCACTGTTTGGCTCGAAATTCTAAGTCGTCTGGTGAGAGCGGAATTTGAGCTAATTGAGCCAAATGATGCACAATTTCCAGATAGCGCTCTTGATTAGGCGGTTCAAAGGTAAGGGTTAAACCGAAGCGATCGCTGAACGATAATTTCTCCTGTACGGTATCCCAAGCATGAACTTCGTCTTGATCACTAGGACGCGGACGATCCTCGAAAAACTCTCGAATCAAATGACGGCGGTTGGACGTGGCATAAACAACCACATTGCGCGATCGCGCGGTAATATTTCCTTCTAAAACCACTTTTAACGCTTTAAACGAGTCGTCATCTTCTTCAAAAGACAAATCATCGACAAAAATAATAAACTTCTGGGGTAAGTCCCGTAATTGCTCTAAAATTAACGGGAGATTGCGCAACTCTGCCTTTGGCACTTCCACTAATCGCAAGCCATCACTGCCATATTCATTGAGTAACCCCTTCACCAAAGAAGATTTTCCTGAGCCACGGCTACCATAAAGAAGAACGTTTAGAGCAGAATAGCCCTTTAAAAGGAACTGGGTATTTTGCACCAGCTTTTCTTTCTGCCAGTCATATCCCACAATTTCTGTGATTGGAACAGGATCGGGATGAGCAATCCCCACTAATTGTCCGGCTTGCCAAGTAAACGCTCGATATTGGGCAAAAATCCCACAACCATAAGTTTGATAATGCTTTGCCAGTTCTGGTAATACAGATCGCCAATCATCATGGTGATGGAGAAAATGATCGGTTGCAATGGGGTGTTCCCAAGCAATGAGCGGATGATTCAACTGACAACCGGCTTGGACCCACCGACTCAGGGTCGCACTCCCACATCGATAAAGTTCTTGTAACGCCCTCAGGTCCACTTGCGCTGCTTTAACCAACGCTGGCGGTAATGCTTCGAGAGAGTTAGCTTGCACTTGTTGCGAAAACGGATTGTTATCATAAAGAATCCGATGGACCAGGTAATCTTCCCAGCTTTGCTGGCTGGCGGCGAGAGATTTAAACCAGGTGCCGTAGGCTTGGAGACAAAGGGCGCGATCGCGCTGTTCTTTTAATCTCTGTAATAATTCAAGGAAGGCTTGTCCCACCTCATCTGCTAATACCGACTGATATAGCAATAAAGATGCAGCTTGTTGGAGCAAAAAACTAGCAGAGGGACGGGAGGAAGAGGAAGACATAGTTACACTCAAAGGGATATCAGTCAGCTCTCAGCAACGACTCATTTCGATCGTTTCTAATAGAACTGACCTGATCAATCATAACGGAGAAAAAAGCAATGGCAGTTGATTACGATATCGTTATTATTGGTGGGGGGTCTGGTGGTTTAGTGGTTGCCAGTGCTGCTGCCCAACTCAACGCGAAAGTTGCCCTTATTGAAAAAGATCGCCTTGGTGGCGACTGTCTTTGGTTCGGGTGCGTTCCCAGTAAATCCCTGCTTCAGGCATCCCGTGTCGCTCATACGGTCAAAACTAGTGCTCGCTTTGGCGTTGATACCACGCCCCCTGACATCGAATTTTCCGAAGCAATGGGTCATGTGCAACAGGTCATTCGTACGATTCAACCCCATGATTCACCAGAACGGTTTGAAGGGTTAGGGGTTGAGGTTATTTTCGGGGAAGGTCAATTCAAAGATCAAAAAACCTTCACGGTTAATGGGCGGGACTTAAGCGCCCGTGCCTTTGTTATTTCTACGGGGTCTCGTCCCAAAATCCCCCCAGTAGAAGGTATTGCAGAAGCTGGTTTTATCACCAACGAACAAGTCTTCTCTTTAAAAGAATGTCCTGAATCTTTAGCAGTGATTGGTGGTGGTCCCATTGGCTGTGAATTGGGGCAAGCCTTGCATCGGCTAGGGTCACAAGTGACAATTATCTCCAGCCGTGACCATATTCTTCCAAAAGAGGACCCAGAAGCGGCGTTAGTAGTTGAAGAACAAATGAAAGCCGATGGCGTGAGGATTTTGAATAATACGCGGGCACAAAAGGTAGAAATGATTGATGGGAAAAAACATCTTTGGGTGGGAAAAGAAAAAATTGTTGTGGATGAAATCTTAGTATCTTCGGGACGAATTCCTAATGTTGAGCGTTTGAATTTAGAAGCAGCTAGAGTTGAATATAGCGAAAAAGGACTGATTGTCAACGAAAAACTGCAAACTTCTAAGAGTAATCCAAGAAAATGATCATCCAGTAGCTATAGGCTGCTTAGGGAAATTTCAAGACATTATGGATGGTTTATTTGTTGCAGCACTCTAACAAACGCATTTATGGTTGTGGTGATGTCATTGGCGATTATCAATTTACCCATGTGGCAGGGTATGAAGCTGCTGTTGTCATCCAAAATGCCCTATTTTTTCCCTCTGCGAAAGCCGACTACCGCGTCATTCCTTGGGCAACGTTTACTGAACCTGAACTCGCTCATGTGGGGTTAACAGAAGCGCAAGCCCGACAGCGTTATGGGAACAAAATCGAAGTTTTAAAGCAAGACTTTGCAGAAGTAGATCGCGCGCAAGCTGAAGGGGCAACCACAGGCTTTGCAAAGTTTATTACCACCCCCAAAGGACAAATTTTAGGAGCCCATATTGTCGGACCGACAGCCGGAGAATTAATCCACGAAGTCATCCTCGCGATGAAAAACAACTTGCCCATTTCCGCGTTAACTGGCATCATTCATATTTATCCCACCCTGTCTGAGATCAATAGTAAAGCGGCCTTACAACTGAAGAAACGGAATTACGGAAAAAATAAGTTTTTACAAAATACGTTGCGAAAATTATTCGGTTTTCTCCGCTCAATTCGTTAACTAGAATCACCGGCGATTTGCAACAGCCTGAAAGAAGGGGGATTGTTCCTATATTGAAGCCCATTTTAGTCAATTTTTAGAAACATCACTATCCGTCTTCACTTACTTTTTGATATTGTGGATTTTAGAAGAATCGTAAAGTAAATCGACGTATCTTTTCATTATTTGATCGGCTTCTAAATCATTAATTGCTTTAAATTCAAGCTCTTGAGTATACTTGATAAAACTGGTTTCTTCAAAAATGGGTAGTGCTAAACAATTAATGATACGTTGTAGTAATACACAAAATACCAATCAGTTCCCTTGTTGCTTGGTCAATCACTTTTTGAGTCGGCTGCTCGACGAACTGCCGTCGACACGCACGACATTTGAACCGTTGTTTCTCATTGTGGATGTGACCATTTTTGACCGTTTGAGAAGAAGCGCAATTGGGACAAGTCAGCATTAGTTATAACACCGGCAATCATTTCTGCCCTTCTATCATTACATCTTGAGCACTACCCATTAATAAACTCACTAGCTCTTTAGTAATCGGCCAATTTGTTTGCCGCTCAAAATGGATAAACATTGGGCTGGGATTAGCTTCTAGAAAAATGTATTTTCCTTCCGGTGTCAAACGCCAATCAATTGCTGTCCACTCTAACCAGAGTGCGCGGGCAATTTGGGAACAATGAGATTGTATGACATCAGGTAATTGATGAGGAATTAATTGAGCTTGAGGATCTTCACGAAAATCTAACGACTGAGTGCGGATTTCTGCCGAGTAAACAGACTGTCCAATGACATAGGAACGAATATTGGTACCCGGAATATACTCTTGTAGTGTAATCGGCGAAATTTTCAAGACCCAATCCAAGCGTTCAGGTTGTAAATGCTCTTTTTCTAACAGTCTTGCTTGAGCGCCGCCATAAACTGGCTTAAAGATCACTTTTTCATAAGAGGCAGCGAATTTGATGACGGCTTCTGGATCGTTGCCAATCAGAGTAGCAGGAATCTCACCGCCAATTTCCCGTACTTTGCGAAGTTGTAGAGGCTTTTCCTTATGGAATTGATAGGCACGCCATGAATTGATCCAATGAATATTAGTCCCTTGCATAAAGGTTCTCAAAGCGCTCATGGCATCATTGAAAGCAAGAGTCTGTTGATAATGATCTTTGAGACTAGGAATACCAACACGCTCAAAGTTCCGCCAAAAGACACTATGTATCTCCTGGCAATCTAAGCGACGACCATCCGGTAAGCTGATATAACCCTGGCTAGTATCAGCTTGCCATGACAAACGAATTTGAGTGGGGAACAAAGAAGTGTCAAGGTAATCAGCAAGACATCCAGCCTGGGTAAGAGCAGCTTGCAGGTGGGCTGCGTGAAGATCTCTAGAATTACCTAAAATTAAAACTTGCATACCAGACTGGAATTTTCTTACTTTTGGCAATCCTTGTTAATCAATTACCGGATTATGGAAAAATGGGTGGTTGTCACTGCCTTGTCCGCCTAAAGGAGCAATCTCTCCGGAAAAGTCGCCTCCTTCTTCCCCGATTGCCAGAGTGGTCAGCTCTTCACCACTCCCGCCGGGAGAGCGGGGAACTTCAATTAGTTCTAGGGGCATGTCCCCTCCTTCTTCTCCGATTGCCAGAGTGGTCAGCTCTTCACCACTCCCGCCGGGAGAGCGGGGAACCTCAATTAGTTCTAGGGGCATGTCCCCTCCTTCTTCTCCGATTGCCAGAGTAGTTACCTCTACATCACTCCTGCCTATTTCATTCAAGGCTTCTGTCGTGCGTGTAAGGGGATCGATGCCATTCGTCTTCAGTTCTTGATCAGAAAGAGTGAAAGGATGTTGTTTCATAGGAAAACTCGCTGATAGTTGAAAACAATAATTTATATATCTTATCTTTTAGTCAAGTGAAGCAAGTTAAGGTGAGTTCTAGGTCAAAACAAAGTTATCACTGTCGAGGTCACTTGCCTGAATTCCTGTCAGGATCGCTAGGTTTGTATCTAAAGCAGCAATCAAGGCATCGTCTCCTTGTTGAATGAGAGAAAGGTCATCAAAATCTAGTCCCAGACCACCAATCCCCAAGACATCAACATCCAATTCAAAATTAGTAATTGTATTGGTACTGCTTGGTAAATCAGCATTAGCAATCCAAAACTGATCGGCTCCTTGACCACCACTCAGAAGACTATCACCTTCTCCAGCAAATAACTGATCGTTGCCGTCACCACCAAATAAACGATCGCTGGCACCAGCAAATAGAACGTCGTTTCCCTTACCGCCAAATAGCCGATTATTTCCTGTGCCAGATATAGCATTCAGGATATCGTTCCCAGCTTCTCCAAACAATCGGTCATTGTTACTAGCAAACAATTCATCGTCCCCTTTGCCACCAAAGAGTTGGTTATTACCAGAGCTTTGAGAAGCATCTACGATATCGTTACCATCACCAGCAAAGACAACAACACCACCATCAAATAGATTAATTTCATCATCCCCAGGAGTGCCAAATACTGGCGGTTCAGGTTCGGGAGAGGGATTGAAGTTACCAAAGTCAATACCAGTAACAATTTCACCAGAACCGACAACTACAGTGTAAGGTTGGAGACTGCCAGGAACAGGTTCGATACTAACCGCTAAGTCATCTTCAACGTAGCTTTCGTTAAAGGCTACCTGTAAACCATCTGTGCCATTGACATTTTCAACTCCAATGGTGGCACTATCTAGAGTACCGTTCATTTCCTCGTATTGATAAAGGATACTGCCATCCGGCTCCAGAATCACCTCAAAAGTAAGTGAGCCTTCATCGAAATAACGTGGAATGTCTTGATACTGAACGATAAATTGTTCTTCGGCTTCGTCGTAGTAGTAATAAATCGAACCTCCCTGAGCGGGATTGAGATCGTCCCAGAAAGGAGCGACCAAGTTATTGGGCTGCTGTGGATCGGGAATTGGATCGTTGGTGTAATCAAAAGCTTCGGAATCAAACGCAAGATAGCCATTAGAAGAAATATTAACGGTGTTTTGCTCTTGCTCGAAGAAGGGGAAAGTAAAGGGTAAATCGAGTGTAGCAAAATCGTCGTCAAAGAGATTCAGCTCTGTTCCTACATCTGAAATGTCTACCCAATCAAAGATCGGACCCTCTGGGTCGTTGCTGTCAGTAGATTCGTATTCAAAGGTAACTGGAAAAGTGGGTTGCCAGTCCTCCTGTACGATTTCGGTGACTGTATAGGTGCCGGGTTCAATGCCTATGAAGGTGTAATCACCGTTGGCATCAGTAATGGTAGAAACTTCCCCCTCGTCGAGTTCTCCGTTCTGGTTTTCATCAATGTAGATCGTCCAACCTTCAAGTCCAGGTTCGTCTTCATCTCGCTCACCGTTACCATTGAGGTCGTTCCACTTGCTCCCTTGAATCTCTCCTGGTAATATTTCTTGGTTACCAAAATCAATATCGGTGACAGCTTCCCCAGGTTCGAGTTCCACCGTATAGGTGCCGCCAGCAATTTCAAAAGCATAGGGCACGCTGTTTTCTAAGATAAGCCCAGCATCTTGTTCGTTGGCAAATCCGTACTCTAACGTCTGACCAAAGGCTAATACTTGACCAGCACCATACTCGTACTCAAGCAGTGTTGGCAAATTACTGTTTTGTCCCTGGGCGATAATCTCTGTATCTTCTGGTAGATTTTCAAAGGCAGCATGGCTGGCAGCGGTGCCAAAGAAGGGATCGGGCACACCAGTCATCAAAGGATTAGTTGGAGCAACTACATCGTTAAAGTCCTCAAAAAAGTTGCTCACCGTTACACCATTTGGCAATTGACCGCCACCGAAGTCTCCACCGTTAAAACCCAAGGAAGCGGCGCCAAACCATAGAGTTCCACCACTACTGACGTAATCGGCGAAATTTGAGGCATTAGCGACGTAGTTGTTGTAGAAGCTTTGAGGTTGATCGTTCGAGATGAACACTACTTCGTAGGAAGACAAATCAATATTGTCCATCTCGGAAGAGTTAACAACTTCTGTTTCAAGGTCGTTGTTTTCTAGCACTTGCTGTAGAGCATCACTATCCCATGGCAAGGAATCCTGGAACACCAATGCGCCAGTTCCAGTGCCTCCACCAGGAAAAGTTTGTTGCCAACCTTCTTGCAGCACCTCAGCTACAGTATAAGTATCCACTGGTAGCTCGGTAAAGGAGTAGTCCCCATTAGCATCAGTAACAGTAGAAATATCCTCCTCGTCGAGTTCGCCATTTTGGTTCTGGTCGAGGTAGATCGTCCAGCCTTCCAGACCTGGTTCACCTTCACCCCTTTCGCCATCACCGTCTAGATCGTTCCACTTACTGCCAGAAATTGATCCTGGTTCTAATTCAAAGTTACCAAAGTTAAGGTCAGTAACTGCATCTCCAGGAGCAAGATCCACGACATGAGCACCCGTCCCTATGCTATTCACTGTGACATCGTCTACATACCAGCCTTCAAAGTCATTTGCTATGTCATCTAAAGTATCAAAGTCAAATTGTACTTGGATGGTACTGCCGACGTAGGGAGTCAGGTCAAAGGTTGCGTTTGTCCACTCAGGTGTGCCGTTGACGAGATCGCCATTATTTTTGGAAGCAATTTGCTGGAATGCTCCCCCATCCTGAGAAATTAGCACCTGGGCTTCGTCCCAAGGAGGACCGCCTTCAGCTTCTAGGAAGTAATTAAATGAAAGCTCGGCACCGCTGACAGCGGTTAAATCAATTTCTGGAGAGGTAATCCGGCCAGCGGTGTAACCGACATCGTAGTTACCGCCGCCATCGGGTCCTTCCCCTTGACCAAAGTACATACTATCATCGGCCGAGTGACCTGGTTGTTCGCCACGACCAATAGATAAGTGCCACAATCCCTCTACTGGCGCACCCGTGTTGTCAATTGTAAATCCGTCGAGACTGGGATCGCCGTTGGCATCACTAAAGTCTGCTTGGTACAGTTCTTCGATCAATCCCAGTTCAGGAAAAGTTTGCTCCCATCCAGGTTTTAGTTCCTCAGCTATAGTGTAGATACTGGGTTCTAAATTAGTAAAAAGGTACTCGCCGTTGGGATCAGTAGCGGTAGATAATTCGCCTTCGTCTAATTGACCGTTATTATTCTGATCCAGATAAATTGTCCAGCCTTCTAAGCTTGGCTCATCTTCATCTTTAACACCATCTTCGTTTAGATCGTTCCACTTAACACCAGAAACTTCAGCCGGATTAGCTAAGTAGTTGCCAAAGTCAATCCCAGTAACAATCTCCCCTTCTCCGAAGGTTACTGTTTGAGAGCCAGATTCAGGAAAAGTTGGCAGCCAGCCAGGTTTGACTACTTCAGCCACAGTATAAGTTCCTGCTTCTAAGAAGTTAAAAGCATAATTCCCTTCAGCGTCAGTAACCGTAAATGCTTCGTCTTCGTCAAGTTCGCCGTTTTGGTTCTGGTCAAGATAAATCGTCCAGTCTTCTAGAACCGGTTCATCCCCATCCTGAATTCCATCTTGATCTAAGTCATTCCACTTACTCCCTTCAATTCCCCCTGCATTGGGAGCAAAGAGAGCATTGAAAGCATTGAGCCGTCCTTGAGACACAGTTATCCCTTCTAGTGCGGGAATTAGATCAGTGGTTTCTAAAATTCGCTCCTTGACCTCTTGTGCGCTCAAGCCAGGAAACTCAGATAAAAGTAGACCAGCAACTCCCGATACGTGCGGCGCAGCCATAGAAGTACCATCAAAAACAGCATAATTGTTTCCAGGAACGGTACTAAGAATTCCCTGCCCTGGTGCTCCTAAATCTACAGAGGTAGCCCCAAAATTAGAAAATCCCGCTAATTGATCGGCATCAGTTGTAGCTGCCACGGAAATAATGTTGTCTAAGTCATAGCTCGCAGGATAAAAGGGAAAGAGGTCTGTATCTGATGAACCATTCCCCGCTGCGGCAATGAACAACTGTCCTGCATCGCCAGCAGCAGCGATCGCATCAGATAACCCCTGGGAAAACCCTCCGCCTCCCCAGCTATTGTTGGTTAAGTCAACCCCCATCATTGTGGAGTATTCCACTGCCTGAATCGCATTAAAGGTAGTGCCGCTACCGAATTCATCCAGGAACTTGATGCTCATGATCTGGGCATCCCAGTTGACACCGGTTACCCCAATGTCGTTATTACCTTCAGCGGCAATTGTCCCTGAGACATGGGTCCCGTGGTCATTATCATCAAATGGGTCTCCATCATTATTAACAAAGTCATAGCCGTAGAAATCATCGACGAAGCCATTGCCATCATCGTCGAGCCCATTGTCAGGAATTTCTCCTGGATTAGTCCACATATTGTTTTGGAGGTCTGGGTGAGTGTAGTCCACTCCTGTATCGATCACCCCAATTACTACATCGTTTCCCGTTTGAATCTCCCAGGCTTCTGGAGCATCGATGTCAGCATCAGGAATCCCTCCTGTTTGTCCGGTATTGTTTAGTCCCCAAAGTTGGTCAAAACTGGGATCGTTGGGGATAGTTTGGGTAGTAAAGACAGTAGTGTTAGGTTCTATATATTCAACTGCTGGATCTCTGCCGTAGGTAGTGATCGCTTCTGGCACACTAATGCCTTGAATTTCCCAGAGCTCAATCCCGAGGGTTTGGGTTGAGTTGATCATTGAGGCATTGAGCTTATCTTGAAGATTTTTCACCTCAGATGGCTCAGCTCCTGGTCTGAGCTTAACAATTAGCTGTTCGGGAACGAACTCTTTTTCTGCCTCAGGAAGATTACCGTTGGTTGATGAATAAAGTTGGGTGGAAATGCCGTTATTGATGTTTTCAGTTTTTTCTACATCGTTAGTCTCAAAACGAGAAATAGTCATGGCTCTAACTAGAGGACAAAAACGCTGAAAGCTTGATCTGCCCTAGATATGTGTAAAATTAGACATTCTGTAAATTTTAAGTGAGATGGATTGGGTCATGTTGCCAAATTGGCATTAAATTTAATTGCAACCAGCCAGCAATAACTTCTTTGATCCAGAACTAGCTGTAACACGCACCGTTCGATCATTTTAAAATTGAGTTGCTTAATCAATGAAGCCAACAACTTTACTGTACAAGGCTTTTAGCCATTTTAGAGGAGATAGAGGGAATTTTTGATCCGACCCCCTGGCAACGGAGTGATGGGATTTGAAGAATCTTAGGAGCGCGATCACTTTTTATAAATTTTTTCTGATTTACTCCCCTCTACATCTCTTGAAACCCTCATACCGTAAACTTGTCTGCCATGATCATTCTGAATGAGTGACGTACTCCCGACGCTTATCCTGCGGATAAAGCGCGGGCTTCTCCAGTCTTTCGACCTTCGCGTTTTATAGTGAGGCGGACGCCCAACCCCACTTCCTTAATTAAAATTCCTGAGTTT